>JALYPE010000260.1 GCA_030856525.1 Pseudomonadota bacterium
GTCTCATCCGTTGAAACCTCGCAAATGGGTGGGGACACAACCCTGATAATCAATGAAGACTAACTGTGGGGTCAGTTACTCCACCGGTGGCTGACAGACCGCGATCGCAGGCAAGCCAGCTCCTACAGTTGATGGGATTTGGTCAGAGGATATTGGAGTAATCCGCCTCGATCCGGTCCAGGCTCAGGTGGTTGAGGAAGTTGGAGAAGCACATCCACGCCGACAGCGCATTCATGTCGCGGAATTGTTCCGGCAGGTACTTGGGCGCCACCACCAGACCCTCATCGACCAACTGACGCAACGTGCGCATGTCTTCCAGTGTGGTCTTGCCGCAGAACAGCAGTGGCACCTGCTCCAGCTTGCCCTTACGCACGGCCAACTGAATGTAGTTGTAAACCATGATGAAGCCCTTGAGGTAGGACAAGTCTTTGGTGAATGGCAGACCGGTCGGTACCGAGCCGCGGAAAACCCGACTGGCGTTGCCGTAGCTTTCCGCCATTTCAAAACCCTGCTCGCGGAAGAATTCGAAGATCTGCAGGAAGTCTGCGCCCTCCTCGACCATGTGAATGGCGCGGGTGCGGTTGGTGAGTTTGCGCAGGCGACTCGGGTACGAGGCGAAGGTGATGATTTCCATCAGGATCGCCAGGCCTTCCTGGGTCACCGTCGATGATGGCGGCCCCTTGGACAGGAACGTGCAGATCGGCTGGTTCAAACCGTTCAGCGTGGTGCCGACATGCACCAGCCCTTCGTGCACTTCGAGGGCGCGTACGTCCCGCTCGTTGAACATCGCGTCGGTGCGAATCTTGATGTAGTCGGCACCGGCCGCCGCGTCGGCGACGATACCGTCGGACTCGAACACGCGGATGGTCTCTTCCGCCTCACCAAACACCCGGCTCAAGCGAGTCTGCAACATATTCACGGCATCTTTGGCGGTGAGGATTTTCGGCTCATCCTTCAGATCGCCGCGACCGTCGATGTTATTGAGGTAATCGGAAAGCATCAGGCCCAGGTCGGACAGCGTCGGATCGCCGGCATGAAATGCATCGGAAGCAGCGCCGTACAGCTCCTGGGAGATCAGGCCGAAATCCTCGGTGCCGCGCGCTTCGAGCATGCGCACCACCATCCGGTATTCCTTGCACATGCGCCGCATGATCTGGCCGACCGGGTTGAACTGGCCGAGCTGACGGGTAATATCGCGCTCGATGTTCTGGAATTCCAGTTTCACTTTGCTGGAGTCGAACGCCAGCGGACGGTTGAGGTAGTAATCGCGGTCGACGGCTGGCATTTCCTTGCCCTTGGCCTTGAGGAAACCCTTGCGGATGCTGTCATCCCATTTGACCGCGTCGAGAACGCGTATCGGCGTCTGTGCCAGCACAATGCGATCGGACAAAATGCGTATCGTCTGCTGGTAATCGTCCACCCGAAACTCCTGTAGAAAAACCGTTATTTGGCTTTGGTCTGGCGCTGATAGCGCACGGCTTCAACGAACACATCGGAATTGGCCGGGTTGTCGAGGTACGCGAAAACCTGATCCATCGCGGTGTGGACCAGCACGCCGTCGCCGTCGTCGGTCTGAAAGGCTTCGCCGCTGAGGACGCTCTGCCCCATGGCCTGATTGATCTGCTCGAGGTCGAGGTTGTAGACCACCAGTTCCTGCTTGTCAGTGATTTCGAAACCGGCAATCGTGAAGTGCCCGCCGAACTGCGCCGGGACCTTCGCCGACAGATACCAGCGATTGCCGTGGCGCGACACGGTGAATGGATAGGCTTCGCGTTCTTTGGGTTTGGCTCTGAAGTAACTGACGGCCTGGTAGCGATTGTCGCCAGTGCGCGTCAGTTCAAGGTTCATCGGCTCGCCCCAGGCGTTGGTGCTGGTCCACTTGCCAAGCAAACCTTTGGGCGCGGGGTCGCTGGCGGGCAACGGCTCCCGAAAGGTCACCAGACAGCCACTGAGCAGCAGGAACGACAGGGCGATCACAGCGACACGCCAGGTTTTCATTCTTTACTCCCTATGAACACACTTCGCCCTCAAGTGAACACCGCCCCTTGTAGGAGTGAGCCTGCTCGCGATAGCGGTGAGCCAGCCAACATCAATCTTGAATGTCAGACCGCAATCGCGAGCAGGCTCACTCCCACAGGGTTGTGGCGCCCATTGGGGTTACACCGACGCAAGCACCAGGTGCATATAACGCGTGAGAGTGCCGAGCATTTCCGCTTCGGCCCCAGGCTCGGCGTCGTTGAGCAGGCCCTGATATTCCATCCGACCGATTATCGCCGTCAACACCTTGGCATCCTGTTGTGGCTCCCGGGAGCCCAACACCTGAAACAGCTGACACGTGCCCTGCAGCAAAATTTGCTGATGTGAACGCACCAGCAGTGCCAGGCGCGGGTTCAGCAGCGCTTCCTGACGGAACGCCTGTTCGGCCATCAAGTGCTCGCGCCGGCCAATCAACTGCCGATGCACATAGTCCGCCATCAGCTTCGCTATGTCGTCAGCCAAACGCGACCGCGACTCGGGAGTGCCATCGCCGCTGACCACCATCTCGCGCAGCAGGCCTTCGTTGTTCACCCACAACTTGGCCATATAGGCTGCGCTGCGCTCAACATATTGGGCGAAGGTATCGGTGAGCAAGTCATCGATATCCTTGAAATAGTAAGTCGTTGCCGACAGCGGCACAGAGGCTTCGGCAGCTACCGCACGGTGGCGCACGGCGCGCACGCCATCACGCACGACGATGCGCATGGCGGCATCGAGAATATCCTGCCGCCGCTGCTCGCTGCCCTGTCGGCTGGCCTTGCGACCCTGGTACTGAACACTTTCAGCGACCGCAGTGGCGATGCCTGCTGCACCTTCTTGAGCAATTGCAAGGTTCACGACCGCTATCCCTCTCTCAACTTCAAAAGTAACCAATTGATACGTTTGTACCAGACACGCAATAAAAAACCGCCTGTTATAGGCGGTTTTTTGTTTGAAACACTTACGCTTGCGGCCGCATGTGCGGGAACAGGATCACGTCGCGAATCGACGGGGAGTTGGTCAGCAGCATCACCAGACGGTCGATGCCGATGCCTTCACCGGCGGTTGGCGGCATGCCGTACTCGAGTGCACGGACGAAATCGGCGTCGTAATGCATCGCCTCGTCATCACCGGCGTCCTTGTCGGCCACCTGCGCCATGAAGCGTTCGGCCTGGTCTTCCGCGTCGTTCAACTCGGAGTAGGCATTGGCAATTTCACGGCCGCCGATGAACAGCTCGAAGCGGTCGGTGACGTTCGGGTTCTCGTCGTTGCGGCGCGCTAATGGCGACACTTCGAACGGGTACTGGGTGATGAAGTGCGGCTGCTCGAGTTTGTGCTCGACCAGTTCTTCGAAAATCATCACCTGCAATTTGCCCAGTCCTTCGAAGCCGAGCACCTTGGCGCCGGCCTTCTTGGCGATGGCGCGAGCCTTGTCGATGTCGGTCAGGTCGTCAGCGGTCAGCTCAGGGTTGTACTTGAGGATCGAGTCGAACACCGACAGACGCACGAACGGTTCGCCGAAGTGGAACACTTTGTCGCCGTACGGCACGTCGGTGCTGCCCAGTACCAGCTGCGCCAGTTCACGGAACAGTTCTTCGGTGAGGTCCATGTTGTCTTCGTAATCGGCGTACGCCTGATAGAACTCCAACATGGTGAATTCAGGGTTGTGACGAGTCGAAACGCCTTCGTTACGGAAGTTGCGGTTGATCTCGAACACTTTTTCAAACCCGCCAACCACCAGCCGCTTGAGGTACAGCTCAGGCGCGATGCGCAGGAACATTTCCATGTCCAGCGCGTTATGGTGAGTCTCAAACGGCTTGGCCGCCGCACCACCCGGGATAGTCTGCAGCATCGGTGTTTCGACTTCGAGGAAGTCTCGCTGCATCAGGAAGCTGCGGATATGAGCGATCACTTGCGAACGCACGCGGAAAGTCTGACGCACGTCTTCGTTGACGATCAGGTCGACGTAACGCTGACGATAGCGCTGTTCGGTGTCGGTCAGGCCGTGGTGCTTGTCCGGCAACGGACGCAGGGACTTTGTCAGGAGGCGCACGTTGGTCATTTCAACGTACAGGTCGCCTTTGCCGGAGCGCGCCAGAGTGCCTTCGGCGGCAATGATGTCGCCCATGTCCCAGGTTTTCACCGAGGCCAGGGTTTCTTCGGACAGGGTCTTGCGGTTGACGTAAACCTGGATGCGCCCGGTCATGTCCTGGATCACCATGAACGAGCCACGGTTGAGCATGATACGACCGGCAACCTTGACCGGAATTGCAGCTTCTGCGAGCTCTTCCTTGGTCTTGTCCGCGTACTGTTTCTGCAATTGATCGCAGTAGTTTTCGCGGCGGAAGTCGTTCGGGAAGGCATTGCCCTTGGCGCGCTCGGCAGCCAGCTTTTCCTTGCGCAGGGCGATCAGGGAGTTTTCTTCCTGTTGCAGGGCTTGCGGGTCGAGTTCTAGGTCGCTCATGTCTTTAAATATCCATCAGGTTCGTTGTCCCCGGGCCTTTGGCCGGGGGATCGCTCAGCAAGGACTAGGCGTCCCCCCGAGCTCCTACAAGGGGATCGTGTCGTTTCAGCCGATCCCGTGTCGCATGTCTTACAGCCCTTGTTTCAGGCTTGCTACCAGGTATTCGTCGATATCGCCGTCGAGCACCTTGTCGCAGTCGCTGCGTTCGATGTTGGTGCGCAGATCCTTGATCCGCGACGCATCAAGCACGTACGAACGGATCTGGTGACCCCAGCCGATATCCGACTTGGTGTCTTCCAGCGCTTGCGAGGCGGCGTTGCGTTTCTGCACTTCCTGCTCGTACAGGCGCGCCCGCAACATTTTCATCGCGGTGTCTTTGTTGGCGTGCTGGGAGCGTTCGTTCTGGCAGCTGACCACGGTGTTGGTCGGTACGTGGGTGATCCGTACGGCCGAGTCGGTGGTGTTTACGTGCTGACCACCGGCACCGGAGGAGCGGTAGGTGTCGATGCGCAGGTCTGACGGGTTGATGTCGATTTCGATGTTGTCATCGATTTCCGGCGACACGAACACGGCCGAGAAGGAGGTGTGCCGACGGTTGCCGGAGTCGAACGGACTCTTGCGCACCAGACGGTGCACGCCGATTTCGGTACGCAGCCAGCCAAAAGCGTATTCGCCCTTGATGTGCACGGTGGCGCCTTTGATACCGGCGACTTCACCGGCCGACAGTTCCATGATGGTCGCGTCGAAACCGCGTTTGTCAGCCCAGCGCAAATACATGCGCAACAGGATGTTGGCCCAGTCCTGGGCCTCGGTGCCACCGGAGCCGGCCTGGATGTCCAGGTAGGCGTTGTTGGCGTCCATCTCGCCGCTGAACATGCGCCGGAATTCGAGTTTTTCCAGCGACTCGCGCAAACGTTCGACTTCAGCAGCGACGTCATCGACGGCGGCCTGGTCTTCTTCTTCGGCGGACATCAGCAGCAAATCTTTGGCGTCGGCCAGACCGCTGTGCATTTCGTCGAGAGTATCGACGATCTGTGCCAGCAGCGACCGCTCGCGGCCCAGTTCCTGAGCGTACGACGGGTTGTTCCAGACAGCCGGATCTTCAAGCTCGCGATTGACTTCAGTCAGACGCTCATGCTTTTGATCGTAGTCAAAGATACCCCCGAATAGTTTCGGAGCGCTCGGACAGGTCCTTGATACTGTTAAGGATCGGGTTGATTTCCATGGCGGGCAGCACTCGTTGGCGAACTTTTGAAAGCCGGCGAGTATACCGTAATCAGGCTGTCAAGGCAGCCCGCCTGGCGGCTTTAGCGGCGAATGATTGAAGCGAAGCTGAGTCAAACTGTGGTGAGGGGATCTATCCCCGCTCGGCTGCGCAGCAGTCGTAAACCGCACTATCGGTGACTGACAGAACGCCGGGGCCGCTTCGCGACCCAACGGGGACAAGTCCCCTCGCCACAGGAAAGTCGTCGCCACAGGGTTGCAGACAGGGGGTTACGCGATACCCACCTGATTACGCTCACTGTGCTTGGCCAGGTACAGCCCTTTGTCCGCCGCCGAAATCAGCTGCCTGCAGTCGCTGCCCTGCTGCGGGACGATCGTCGAGAGGCCGATGCTGATGGTCAGACTGGATCCTTCCATCGGCGAAATATGCGGAATCTTCAGGGCCGCCACCGACTGGCGTAACTTCTCAGCCACCAGCCGGGCGCCACCCGGCGAGGTATTGGGCAAGACCAGCGCAAACTCCTCGCCGCCATAACGCGCCGGCAAATCCGACGGCCGTGCGCTGGCGTCGCGAATGGCGGTCGCCACTTTACGTAACGCCTCATCGCCTTCGAGATGGCCAAAACTGTCGTTATAGGATTTGAAATAATCCACGTCGATCATTAGCAGTGACAACTGACTCTGGTCGCGCAAGGCGCGACGCCATTCCAGCTCCAGGTATTCGTCGAAATGCCGGCGGTTCGACAGCCCGGTCAAGCCATCCGAGTTCATCAGGCGTTGCAGCACCAGGTTGGTGTCGAGCAACTGCTGCTGGCTGACCCGCAACGCGCGATAGGCCGCATCTCGCTGCAAAAGGGTCATGTAGGAACGCGAGTGATAACGGATGCGCGCCACCAGTTCGATGTTGTCCGGCAATTTGACCAAATAATCGTTGGCTCCGGCCGAGAACGCTGCGCTCTTGATCAGCGGGTCCTCCTTGGTCGACAGGACAATGATCGGAATGTCCTTGGTCGCCGGGTGGTTGCGGTACTCGCGCACCAGGCTCAGGCCATCGAGCCCGGGCATCACCAGGTCTTGCAGAATCACCGTCGGCTTGATGCGAATCGCCTGCGCCACCGCCTGATGCGGATCAGCGCAAAAATGGAAATCGATATTGGCTTCGCTCGCAAGCCCGCGGCGCACCGCTTCGCCGATCATGGCCTGGTCGTCCACCAGCAACACCATAGCGGCGTTTTCGTCAGTCTTGATGCCGTCGAATTGCAGATCATTCATGTGCGATCACCTGAGTGGTGCTTGGGCCAGGATTGCTGCCTAAAGTAGTCATTGGCCGAGAATCTCCAGCAATCGTGGTGCAATCTTGTCCAGTGGGCGAATTTCCATGGCGGCGTCGATGGCCGCAGCCGCTTTCGGCATGCCATACACCGCACTGCTTTGTTGATCCTGAGCGATGGTCAGGTAACCCCGTTGGCGCATGAGTTTAAGCCCCTGCGCACCGTCCCGGCCCATGCCCGTAAGCAAAACGCCAACGGCATCGCCGTTCCAGTGATGGGCTACGCTGTCGAAAAATACGTCGATCGACGGTCGATAAATTTCGTTAACCGGCTCGGCGGTGTAGGCCAGCGTGCCGTTCTTCAACAAACGGATGTGGTGATTGGTGCCAGCCAGCAGGACCGTGCCGGGTTGCGGCGGCTCGCCTTCCCGGGCCAGACGCACGTCGAGGCCGCTGGCGCTGGCGAGCCACTCGGCCATGCCGGCAGCGAACACCTGATCAACATGCTGCACCAACACAATGGCTGCGGAAAATTTCCGTGGCAAACCCTTGAGCAGCACTTCCAGCGCCGCCGGCCCGCCAGCGGAAGAGCCGATGGCAATCAGGCGCTGTCGCGAAGCGGAACTGCGCAGCGGACTCGGCGCGGGCCGCTCGCGTTGAGCACGGTCGCCGATCAGCCAGCCGATGTTCATGATTTTGCGCAATAACGGCGCGGCAGCTTCCTGAGCGTTGCCGGCACCCAGTGCCGGGGTGTCAACCACATCCA
>JALYPE010000280.1 GCA_030856525.1 Pseudomonadota bacterium
CCAGGGCGCTGTCGATCAACAGGTCGCTGGCCCGTTGCCAGAGGGATTGCTGCGCAGCGTCAAATTCAACGCCCAGCTCGCGCTTTACGTACCACTCGGGAAACAATTCCAGCTCGCGGCGCAGCAAGGCAACGTCGTAGCTGGGCAATGGCGCAACCATCGGCAATTGTTGAAAAGCCAACAGCGCCTGCAAGGCATCGCTGAACAGATCGTCGGCATTTTCGCTGTCGATCACGTCCAGATAGGTCTTGTTGCCCAGGTCATTGAGCAAAAGAAATCCGCGATCGAGGTCCTCGGCGTAAATTTTCGGCACATTTATTCCGGATTTCGCCAGCAAAAAAGCGATATCCACGAACGGTTTGCAGTTTTCCTGGGGCGGCGGAGCATCCATCACGACGAAACTACGGCCCTCGCCCTCCCAGCGAAAATAGCGCCGGAAGCTCGCGTCACTGCTGGCCGCAGTCAACGTGGCTGGGGGTACGGGACCCCAATCCTGATCTGTAAAGAGGATTGCCAACTGCTCATCGAGCCAAACTTTCAGGTGTTGCAAACGTACATCTTGGTCAGGCATTGCAAGGGTCTCCGACGGCGCTAGCCGTCAAGCGGGTCATGCTTTATTATCCAGCATCTTTTTCAGACCATCGAGAGGCGTGCGGCCCACACCGCGGGCAGATGGCACGCAGGAAGCCCGGACTAATAAGATGGCATTGAAATCCCCCGCGTTTCGTAAAAAATTTCCGTTGTTGGTAACCGGCAGTCTGCTGGCCCTGCAACCTCTAGCCACTTCGTTCGTGGTCGCCGCGGAACAGTATGACTGCTCAGTCTCTGCTTCGGGTGCCTGGGACTGTGCGCCGAAATCTCCAGCCGCTGCGCTGCCACCGCGTCCCGTCCATGACGGCAGCGCAGTGAGCACGAGTGGCGAGACTCCGGCCGACGGCAGTTCCAGTCAAGACACCGGCGACAAACCTGTGCTGGTGACCGAGGCCAACGGCCGCGGCCTGAAGTCCCGTAGCGCAGACTACAGTCACCTCGACTGGGTTCCCCGCGAGAAGCTCACTGCAGCGCAATTGGCTGAAACCGGTCCTTACTGCTCTGGTTCCTATATCGAACCAACTCGTCCTGGCATGAGTGACAAGACGGATAAAAGTGATGCGCCTACCTTTGTCGGTGCCAAAGCGTCCCGCTACAAGCAGGATGAGCAGGTCGCCACACTGGCCGGTGACGTCGTTTTGCGTCAGGGCAGCATGCAGGCCGAAGCCGATGAAGCGAACCTCTACCAGGCCGAAAGCCGTGGCGAACTGAGCGGCAACGTACGCATTCGCGACAACGGTGCACTGATCGTCGGCGACCATGCCGACGTGCAGCTCGACACCGGTGAAGCCAAGATCGACAACGCCGAATACGTGATGCACAAATCGCGTATTCGCGGCAGTGCGCTGTACGCCAAACGGGCCGAGAACGCGATCATCCGCCTCAAGGATGGTACGTACACCACGTGCGAACCGGACAGCAATGCCTGGCAGCTCAAGGGCAACAACATCACCTTGAACCCGGCCACCGGTTTCGGTACCGCGACCAACGTGACGCTGCGGGTCAAGGACATTCCGGTTCTGTACACGCCGTACATCTACTTCCCGATCGACGACCGTCGTCAGTCCGGTTTCCTGCCGCCGACCATCGGCACAGGCACCGACACCGGCTTCCTGCTCGTGACGCCTTACTACTTCAACCTGGCGCCGAACTACGACGCCACGTTGTACCCGCGTTACATGAGCAAGCGCGGCATGTTGCTGGAAGGCGAGTTCCGTTACCTGACCAAGTCCAGCGAAGGGCAATTCGGTGCGGCGTATCTCAACGACGACAACACCGATCGCAGCGATCAGACCGATTACGAAAAAACCCGCTACATGTACAACTGGCAGCACAAGGGCGGTCTCGACTCCCGAGTGTTCACCCAGGTTGACTACACCAAGATCAGCGATCCGTATTACTTCCAGGATCTGCAGACCGATCAGATTGGCATCAAAAGCGACGACTACGTAAATCAGCAGGGTTCTGTGAGCTACCGTGGCGACAGCTACACCGCTCGCATCAATGCTCAGGCTTACCAGCTGGCGACTGTTTCGAACATTACGCCGTATGACCGCTTGCCGCAGATCACCTTCAATGGTCAGCTGCCAGTGCATCCGAGCGGCCTGGACTTCGATTACGAAACAGAAATCGTGCGGTTTGATCGCGACCTTAAAGATGGCGACTTCTTCAACGAAGACGGCATCAATACCGGCCCGAGACTCGACCAGAACGTGTTCGGTCTGGCTCGCGCCAACGGTACTCGCCTTAATCTCAAACCAGGCATGAGCCTGCCAATGAGTGCGAGCTATGGGTACGTGACCCCGTCGCTGAAGTATCAATACACTCAGTACGACCTGGATCTCGACGGCAAGGGCAAGTCTGACATCGCCGCTCAGGGTTCTGAAGGTGATCGACTCAACGGCACCTTCAGCAGCAATCAGAGCCGGGGCGTACCGATCGCCAGCATCGACAGCGGCCTTTATTTCGACCGGAAAACCTCGTGGTTTGGCAAGAACTACAACCAGACCCTCGAACCGCGGTTGTTCTACCTCTACGTCCCGGAAACCGATCAGGAAGATATTCCTGTGTTCGACACCGGTGAAACCACTTTCAACTACAGCTCACTGTTCCGCGACAATCGCTTCTCCGGCGCTGACCGCGTAGGCGACGAGAACAAGTTGTCCCTGGGCGTAACCAGTCGCTGGATCGAAGACAACGGTTTCGAACGTCAGCGCATCGCCGTCGGTCAGGCCTTCTACTTCAAGGATCGCAAGGTTCAGCTGCCGGGTATCGATGCGAAAACTCGCGAAGATGCGCAGTCCAGCGTGTCGCCGTACGCACTAGAGTACGAATACCGCTGGAACCGCGATTGGCGCACCACGGCCGATTACAACTGGGATCCGGACAGCCGCAGCCCTCGCTCGGGTAGCGCGATGTTCCACTACCAGCCTGAAGACAACCCGAACAAGGTCATCAACGCCGGCTATCGCTATCGCAATGACCAGGTCCGTTATGACCAGAACACCGGTCGTTGGTCGGTGGGTGGTGGTGATTACGGCACGCCGGGCACTCCGGGTTACGTGAAGGACTACTACAAGATCCAGCAGCACGACTTCTCGGTCATCTGGCCGGTTGTGCCGCAATGGAACGTCATCAGCCGCTGGCAGTACGACTACAACCGCAACCGTACACTGGAAGCCTTCGGTGGTTTCGAGTACGACAACTGCTGCTGGAAGTTGCGCGTGATCAACCGTTACTGGGTCGACTATGACGAAACCAGTCAAGACGCTCCGGAAAATGAGAAAGGCGACCATGGCGTCTTCCTTCAAATCGTCCTGAAAGGTCTCGGCGGCCTCACCGGCTCCAAGGTAGAGAGTTTCCTCGACAAAGGCATCCAAGGTTATCGTGAACGTGAAGATCAAGCTTTCTGATTGTCTGCGCCCGCTGATGCTGGGCGCGCTGTTCCTGGGTACTGCGGCAAATGCCGCGGTACAGTCCATCGATAAAGTCGTGGCCATTGTCGATAACGACGTGGTCATGCAGAGCCAACTGGACCAGCGTGTTCATGAAGTTCAGCAAACCATCGCCAAACGTGGCGCTGCGGCGCCGCCTCCGGGCGTGCTGGATCAGCAGGTGCTTGAGCGCCTGATCGTCGAAAACCTGCAACTGCAGATCGGCGAACGCTCCGGTATCCGCATTACCGATGAAGAACTGAACCAGGCCGTCGGCACCATAGCCCAGCGCAATAACATGTCGATTGAACAATTCCGCTCTGCTCTGGCTCGCGATGGCTTGTCGTATGACGACGCTCGTGAGCAGATCCGCCGTGAAATGATCATCAGCCGTGTGCGCCAGCGCCGTGTGGCCGAACGTATCCAGGTGTCCGAGCAGGAAGTGAAGAACTTCCTCGCTTCCGACCTTGGCAAAATGCAGCTGTCGGAAGAATTCCGTCTGGCCAACATCCTGATTCCTACGCCGGAAAGCGCCAACTCCGAAGCGATTCAGAATGCTGCCAAACAGGCTGATGCGGTGTACCAGCAGCTCAAGCAAGGCGCTGACTTCGGTCAGTTGGCCATTGCCAAGTCTGCCAGTGAAACTGCGCTGGAAGGCGGCGACATGGGCTGGCGTAAAGCCGGTCAATTGCCACCTCCGTTCGATCGCCTGCTCAGCACCATGACAGTCGGCGATGTGACTCAGCCAACTCGCACGCCGGGGGGCTTCATTATTCTGAAGATTCTCGACAAGCGTGGCGGCGAAACCCAGGTGCGCGATGAAGTGCATGTGCGTCACATCCTGATCAAGCCAAGCGAGATCCGCAGCGAAGCCGAAACCAAGCGTTTGGCCGAGAAGCTCTACGACCGCATCGAGTCGGGCGAAGACTTCGGCGAACTGGCGAAAAGCTTCTCGGAAGATCCGGGTTCTGCACTCAACGGCGGCGACCTCAACTGGATAGACCCGAATGCGCTGGTGCCGGAATTCCGCGAAGTGATGGCCAATACCCCTCAAGGTCAGCTGTCCAAGCCATTCCAGACCCAATATGGCTGGCACGTCCTGGAAGTCCTTGGCCGTCGCGCCACCGACAGCACCAGCCAGGCCCGCGAGCAGCAAGCAATGACCGTACTGCGTAACCGCAAGTACGACGAAGAGTTGCAGAGCTGGCTGCGTCAGATCCGTGACGAAGCGTACGTAGAGATCAAACTCCCTGATGCAGACCAGGCAGCGCAGTGAAACCGAAACGTTTCGCGCTGACACCCGGTGAACCGGCCGGCATAGGTCCTGACCTGTGCCTGCTGCTCGCCTCGCATACCCAGCCCCACCCCCTGATTGCCATTACCAGCCGCGACCTGCTACTCGAGCGGGCCGTGCAGCTGGGTGTGGCGGTTGATTTGTTGCCGGTCACGCCGGATGCCTGGCCGAATACTCCCGCGCCAGCCAACAGCCTGTACGTCTGGGATACGCCGCTCAGTGCACCGGTTCATGCCGGTCAACTCGATAAAGCCAATGCCGCTTTCGTTCTGGAAACTCTGACCCGAGCGGGTCAGGGCTGCCTGGACGGAGATTTTGCCGGCATGATCACCGCCCCGGTGCACAAGGGCGTGATCAACGAATCGGGTATCGCTTTTTCCGGGCACACGGAATTTCTCGCCGACCTGACCCACACCGCGCAAGTGGTGATGATGCTCGCGACGCGCGGCTTACGTGTGGCGCTGGTCACCACCCACCTGCCCTTGCGCGAGATTGCCGATGCGATCACGCCCGAGCGGCTGGAGCGGGTCACGCGAATCCTGCACAGCGACCTGCAAGAAAAATTCGGCATCGCCCGGCCGCGAATTCTGGTCTGTGGGCTCAACCCGCACGCCGGTGAAGGCGGCCACCTGGGCCATGAAGAAATCGACATCATCGAACCCACCCTGGAGCGCCTGCGCGGCGAAGGCATGGACCTGCGCGGTCCCCTGCCCGCCGACACTCTGTTTACCCCCAAATATCTGGAGCACTGCGACGCCGTGCTGGCGATGTACCACGACCAGGGCTTGCCCGTGCTGAAGTACAAAGGCTTCGGCGCGGCGGTCAACGTGACCCTCGGCTTGCCGATCATCCGCACCTCCGTCGACCACGGCACCGCCCTGGATCTGGCCGGCAGCGGCAAGATCGACACCGGCAGCCTGCAAGTCGCCCTGGAAACCGCCTACCAGATGGCCGAGACCCGTTTATGACCGAGCATTACCAACACAAGGCGCGCAAGCGTTTTGGCCAGAACTTCCTGCACGATGCCGGCGTTATCGACCGCATCCTGCGCGCCATCCGCGCCAAACCCGAAGACCGCCTGCTTGAAATCGGCCCGGGCCAGGGTGCACTAACCCAGGGCCTGCTCAACAGCGGCGGGCAGCTGGATGTCGTGGAGCTGGACAAGGACCTTATTCCGATCCTCAACCAGCAGTTTGCCGACAAGAGCAATTTCAACCTGCATCAGGGCGACGCGTTGAAGTTTGACTTCAATAGCCTCAATGCGGCACCGAACAGTCTGCGAGTGGTCGGCAACCTGCCGTACAACATTTCCACGCCGCTGATTTTTCACCTCTTGAACAACGCGGCAATCATTCGCGACATGCACTTCATGTTGCAGAAGGAAGTGGTCGAGCGTCTGGCGGCAGGTCCTGGCGGCGGTGATTGGGGCCGTCTGTCGATCATGGTTCAGTACCATTGCCGGGTCGCGCATCTGTTCAACGTCGGTCCGGGGGCATTCAATCCGCCACCGAAGGTCGATTCAGCCATCGTGCGCCTGGTTCCACACGACGTCCTGCCGCACCCGGCCAAGGATCACAAACTGCTGGAGCGGGTTGTCCGCGAAGCTTTCAACCAGCGCCGCAAGACCTTGCGCAACACCCTCAAATTGCTGCTGAGCAATGATGAGATCGAAGCCGCCGGTGTCGACGGCAGCCTGCGCCCCGAGCAACTTG
>JALYPE010000285.1 GCA_030856525.1 Pseudomonadota bacterium
GCCATGGCGTGGTCGGCGACCGAGGAGGCATTGACGCCGGCGCCGTTGGTAACGGTGATGCCGCGGTCGGACGCCGCCTGCAGATCGACGTGTTCGTAACCGGCGCCGATCACGCAGATGATCTTGAGCAAGGGCAGGGCGGCCATTTCTTCGGCATTCAGGCCCAGAGGCCCGCGAGTCAATACGGCATCGATCCGCGCACCGTGGGTCGCGATGGCCTCAGCGCGTTCGGCAGGAGTCGGAGCCAGAATCAGGTGGAAACCCTGATGTTCGAGGATCGGCAAATAATCGTTGATGGTTTCAACCAGTACCAGAACGGTTGCGGGCATGCTGGGCTCCTGTGGCTCGAATATCCCTTGAGGATGCTGGCTCGAATGTGCTTTGGCAATGAGCAAAGACCACGGCCTCCAGATGATCATAGCCGCATCGGTGACGGAAGATTTTTGGGGGACGAGAAAGTTTGTTGCCGCATGAAAAATTTCATCGAGCCGAGCAGAGCCCGCAACACGGGGCGTGAAATCATCACAATGCGTATTGAGCGATTCCGTTACCGAACGACCAGTTTTCCTTTTTCACTTCAACCAGATTGATGAACACATCTTCGAGGCGTACCGCCAGTTGCGCATTGAGGGTTTCGGCAATGATCTTGTAGAGCAACTTCTTCTGGTCGACGGTTCGGCCTTCGCTGAGCGTGATTTGGATGATCACCAGGTTGTCGGTGCGGTTGATGCCCAGGTATTGCGGGTCGTAGATGAAGTGCTGTTCATCGTGTTCGGTAAGAATCTGAAAGTTATCGCGCTCCGGCACGTTTATGGCGCTGTGCATGGCCGCGTAGATGAGTTGGCCGATGCGTTTGGCGTACGTGGGATCGTCTTGCTGTTTGATGCTGACGCGGACCAGGGGCATGGCGTGGACCTCAAGTTGGATGAAGACTGCTTTATAGATGCATGACGGTAGACGGTTATCGAGGGGGCGTTGTTGTTTCGCAGTCTCGCTTTATGACATGGATGCATCCGGGATTTGCCAACCCGTAATATTTGGGGCTGCTGCGCAGTCCTACGGGGACAAGTCCCCTCGCCACAAAAGCCCGCTCCCACAGGGGCTGTAATGAACTATTGGAGTCTGATCCAGGGCACCGCTCCTCAGCCAAGTCTTTGCTTCTGTTCATTTATCCCGGACAATCGCGCCCCTGTTTCGACCAGGGCGCTGCCTGTCGGATTTTTCCGACTCGTCCTGGCCGGGTAGCAACTGACCGGAATGTGGAGATCCCACCGGATGAAAGATCAGGCCAATAGCGTCGATGAACGCTATGTAACGGCGACACCAGCGACACTGACAGGCTGGAACCGCCATGACACCACCTGGATGCTCGGCCTGTTTGGCACAGCAATCGGTGCCGGCACGCTGTTTTTACCGATCAATGCGGGGCTCGGCGGTTTCTGGCCGTTGCTGGTTCTTGCCGTGTTGGCATTCCCGATGACGTTTTATGCGCACCGTGGCCTGACCCGATTTGTATTATCCGGCCGCGAAGGCGCGGACATCACCGAAGTGGTCGAAGAGCATTTCGGCATCAAGGCCGGCGCCCTGATCACCCTGTTGTACTTCTTCGCTATTTTCCCGATCTTGCTGATCTACAGTGTGGCGTTGACCAATACCGTGGGCAGTTTCCTCGAACATCAATTGCACATCACGCCGCCACCGCGCGCGGTTTTGTCGCTGGTGCTGATCCTCGGTTTGCTGGCGGTGGTGCGTTGCGGCGAGCAGTTCATCATCAAGGCCATGAGCCTGATGGTGTATCCGTTTATCGTCGCGTTGCTGTTTCTGGCGGTGTTCCTGATCCCGCACTGGAACGGCGGCATTCTCAGCACGGCAACCACGCTGCCGGCGCCCTCGGCGCTACTGCACACGCTGTGGCTGGCGATTCCGGTGATGGTGTTCTCGTTCAACCATTCGCCGATCATCTCGGCGTTCGCTGTGGACCAGAAGCGTCGTTACGGGGAGCACGCCGAGGAGCGCAGTTCGCAGATCCTGTCGCGCGCGCATGCGTTGATGGTGGTGATGGTGCTGTTCTTCGTATTCAGTTGCGTGCTGACCCTGTCGCCGGCGCAACTGGCGGAAGCGAAGGCGCAGAACCTGTCGATCCTGTCGTACCTGGCGAATCACTTCAGCAACCCGACCATAGCTTTTGCGGCGCCGCTGATCGCGTTTGTGGCGATTTCGAAATCCTTTCTCGGGCATTACATCGGTGCCAGTGAAGGCTTGAAAGGCTTGATTGTGAAGAGCGGCAAGCGGCCGGCGCCGAAAACGCTGGACCGTATGACGGCGGCGTTCATGCTGGTGGTTTGCTGGATCGTGGCAACACTGAATCCGAGCATTCTGGGTATGATCGAGACGCTGGGCGGCCCGATCATCGCGGCGATTCTGTTCTTGATGCCGATGTATGCCATTCGCAAGGTGCCGGCGATGGCTCGGTATCGCGGGCAAGCTTCCAATGTTTTTGTGACAGCTGTAGGGCTGGTGGCGATTTCGGCGTTGATTTATTCGCTGAGCGCCTGATAGTTCGCAGAGCGTCCTGAGTACGGCTGATCCGCGATGCGGATCGGCCTTTTTTTGCTCAGGATCCAGACCGGCGCAGCGGTTTCATCGTCGACGCAGGCTTGCGCGCAGCGCCGTCAGATCCGAATCATTTCCCGCACCTTCGCCGTCAGCAAATCAAAGGTAAACGGCTTGGTGATCATCTGCATGCCCGGGTCAAGAAACCCGCCGCGCACGGCCGCATGTTCTGCATAGCCGGTGATGAACAGCACTTTAAGGTCCGGCCGATATTGCCGGCCGATTTCCGCCAGTTGCCGACCATTCATCCCGGGCAGGCCGACGTCGCTGATCAACAGATCGATGCGTTGTGCCGAGTTGAGGATCGGCACTGCGCTAGGGGCGTCGACGGCTTCAACGAAGGCGTAACCCAGGTCGCTCAGCACCGTGCTGACCAGCACGCGCACGGCAGGATCATCTTCGACGATCAGCACGGTTTCACCATTCTCGGCGATCAGCGCGTGTTGAATATCGACGGGTTCGTCTTGATGAACGTCGCCCCCGAAGCGCGGCAGGTACAGGTTTACCGTAGTGCCTTTGCCTTCTTGGCTATCAATCATCACGTGACCGCGCGATTGTTTGCTGAAACCGTAGATCATCGACAAGCCAAGCCCGGTGCCCTGGCCGATGGGTTTGGTGGTGAAGAACGGGTCAAAGGCGCGGTTGATGGTGCTTTGTGGCATGCCGCAACCCGTGTCCGTGACGCTCAGCACCACATAGTCG
>JALYPE010000340.1 GCA_030856525.1 Pseudomonadota bacterium
GGCTTGCCCGCTATGAGGGCGCTGCAGATTCAGAGAGGCTTGACTGCAGCCGGATTATTGATCCGAGCCAATCCCAGATTCTTCAGCGCCAATTGCAGCGAGCTGTGGATAACCTGCGGATTGTCGATGGTCATCAGCTCCGCCAGCAATTCCTTGGCCTTGCTCAGATTGATCTGGCGCAACATCCACTTCACTTTCGGCAGGTTGGTGGCGTTCATCGACAGGCTGTCAAAACCCATCGCCATCAACAGCACCGCAGCTGCCGGGTCACCGGCCATTTCCCCGCAGATACTCACCGGCTTGCCTTCGGCATGGGCGTCGCGCACCACGTTCTGCAAGGCTTGAAGCACCGCGGGGTGCAGGTAATCGTAGAGGTCGGCGACCCTCGGGTTGTTGCGGTCAACGGCTAGCAGGTATTGGGTCAGGTCGTTGGAGCCTACCGACAGGAAGTCCACCTGACGTGCCAGCTCCTTGGTCTGATACACCGCCGCCGGGATCTCGATCATCACGCCAATCGGCGGCATCGGCACGTCGGTGCCTTCGTCGCGCACCTCGCCCCATGCCCGGTGGATCAGGTGCAGCGCTTCTTCGAGCTCGTGAGTGCCGGAAATCATCGGCAGCAGAATGCGCAGATTGTTCAGCCCTTCACTGGCCTTGAGCATCGCGCGGGTCTGCACCAGGAAGATTTCCGGGTGGTCGAGTGTCACGCGAATGCCGCGCCAGCCGAGGAACGGGTTGTCTTCCTTGATCGGGAAGTACGACAGCGACTTGTCGCCGCCAATGTCCAGGCTGCGCATGGTCACGGGTTGCGGATGGAAGGCGGAGAGCTGCTCGCGATAGATCGCCAGTTGCTCTTTCTCGCTCGGGAAGCGTTGGTTGATCATGAATGGCACTTCGGTGCGGTACAGGCCCACACCTTCTGCGCCGCGCTTCTGCGCCCGCGCCACGTCCGCCAGCAGGCCGGTGTTGACCCACAGCGGCATGCGATGGCCGTCGAGGGTCACGCAGGGCAGATCGCGCAGGGTGTCGAGCCCGAGCGCCAGCTGTTTCTCTTCTTCGACCATCTCGGCGAACTGCTTGCGCAGCACGTCGCTGGGGTTGGTATACACCTCACCCCGATTGCCATCGACGATCAGTTCGATGCCGTCGACCTTGGCATAGGGCAGGTCAACCAGGCCCATCACCGTCGGAATACCCATCGCCCGCGCGAGGATCGCGACGTGGGAGTTACCTGAGCCGAGGACCGACACCAGACCGACCAGTGTGCCTTCCGGGACCTCGCCGAGCATCGCCGGCGTCAATTCCTCACTGACCAGAATGGTCTTTTCCGGGTAGACCAGGCTCTGCTGGCGCTCTTCCTGCAGATACGCCAGCAAGCGGCGGCCGAGGTCCTTGACGTCGGAGGCCCGCTCACGCAGGTAGGCGTCATCCATCAATTCAAAACGGTTGACGTGTTCGGTGACCACCTGACGCAAAGCGCCCTGAGCCCACTGGCCGGTCTTGATCACGGTGGTGATTTCGCTGCCCAGCGACGCATCGTCGAGCATCATCAGGTAGACGTCGAACAACGCACGTTCTTCCGGGCGCAGCTGGTTCGCAAGTTTGGCGGACAACGCACGCATGTCGGCGCGCACGCCTTCGATGGCCGTCTTGAACAGCCCCAGCTCGGCGGTAATGTCGGTGACGGTCTTGTCCGGCACCACATCCAGATCGGCCGGCGGCAACATGACCACCGCAGTACCGACCGCCGCACCCGGCGAGCCCGGTACGCCGACGAACTTTGCTTCCTGAATGCCTTTGCCCTGACGACCCAGACCGCGGATCGAACCGGTGGCCTCGGCGTGGGCGATAACGCCGGCGAGCTGTGCGCTCATGGTCACGAGGAAGGCTTCTTCACCTTCATCGAACTGGCGGCGTTCTTTTTGCTGAATGACCAACACGCCGACGACGCGGCGGTGGTGAATGATCGGCGCCCCGAGGAAAGACGCATAGCGTTCCTCACCGGTCTCGGCGAAGTAACGATAGCGCGGGTGACCCGCCGCGTTTTCCAGGTTCAGGGGTTCTTCACGCGTACCGACCAGACCGACCAGCCCCTCGTTTGGCGCCATGCTGACCTTGCCGATCGAGCGCTTGTTCAGGCCCTCGGTGGCCATCAGCACGAAGCGATTGGTCTCCGGATCAAGCAGGTAGACCGAGCAGACCTGACTGCCCATTGCCTCTTTGACGCGCAGCACAATAATGCCCAACGCCGCCTTGAGATCCTTGGCGGAGTTAACTTCCTGGACGATCTTGCGCAGCGTATTGAGCATGGCTCGGGGTCGAACTCCGTCGTCAGTCGCGCGATAAAAGGCGCGGGGCAAGCTCTTTGAGAGCGCGTCGATACACCTCGCGCTTGAATGTCACCACCTGGCCCAACGGATACCAATAACTGACCCAGCGCCAGCCATCGAATTCCGGTTTGCCGGTCAAATCCATCCGCACCCGCTGCTCGTTGGAGATCAGGCGCAGGAGAAACCATTTCTGTTTCTGGCCAATGCACAGCGGTTGGCTGTGGGTCCTGACCAGACGTTGCGGCAAACGATAGCGCAACCAGCCCCGGGTGCAGGCGAGTATTTCAACATCCTCGCGCTCCAGCCCGACTTCTTCGTTCAACTCGCGGTACAAGGCGTCTTCCGGCGTCTCCTGAGGGTTGATCCCTCCCTGTGGAAACTGCCACGCATCTTGATTGATACGGCGAGCCCATAGCACCTGTCCGGCATCATTCGTGAGAATGATCCCGACATTGGGGCGGAAACCATCGGGGTCGATCACGGCAACAACGTCGCAAACGCATGTCGTCGCATTGTTCCACAAAGGTTGTGAAGGCAGCAACGAGGCTGCCTACCTTATGTGCACTCTTGTGAAAAGTCCGTATTCTGGACGCCTTTCTACAGACTTTTCAGCGAGTAACTGCAATGCGCCTGGCTTTATTCGACTTGGACAACACGCTTTTGGGCGGCGACAGTGACCACGCCTGGGGCGATTACCTGTGCGAGCGCGGCTTTCTCGACGCCGTGGCCTACAAGGCTCGCAACGATGAGTTCTATCAGGATTACCTGGCTGGCAAGCTGGATAACGACGCGTATCTGAATTTTTGCCTGGAAGTGCTCGGCCGCACGGAGATGGCCACGCTGGCGCAGTGGCACCTGGATTACATGCGCGACTGCATCGAGCCGATCGTATTGCCCAAGGCCCTGGAACTGCTGGCCAAACATCGCGACGCGGGCGACAAACTGGTGATCATCACGGCCACCAACCGCTTCGTCACCGCGCCGATTGCCCAGCGACTGGGCGTCGACACCCTGATCGCCACCGAATGCGAAATGGTCGATGGCCGTTATACCGGGCGCAGCACCGACGTTCCGTGCTTTCGCGAAGGCAAGGTGACGCGTTTGAATCGGTGGCTGGAAGAGACCGGGTATTCGCTGGAGGACAGCTATTTCTATAGCGACTCGATGAATGATTTGCCGTTGCTGGAGCAAGTGGCGAACCCGGTGGCGGTGGATCCGGATCCGAATCTGCGCGCCGAAGCCCAGAAGCGCGGCTGGCCGGTGATGACGCTGCGCGACTGAAACAACCATCGCGAGCAGGCTCACTCCTACATTGGAATGCGGTGCCCTGTAGGAGCGAGCTTGCTCGCGATGGTCGTTAACGATGACGAGGGCTGCCTGAATGGCCACGGCGCACTCAGGTTCTTCGCGAGCAAGCTCGCTCCTACACCGGTTTTGCGCCCATCAGCCCGGCAATGGCGACAAAACAAACGAAGCTGATCAGTGCGAGGACAAAGGTGAACTTGCCGCTCCCTCCCGACGCTTTGCGCAACTTGTTCAGCCGCACCAACAGCCAGAACCAACCCAGCGCCGCCACCGCGTAGAGCACGCTTGAGGCGAGCAACCACGTCTGCCCCAATGGCCAGCCCACCAAATGCACCATCCACCAACCGGTGAACGGCATGCTCACCAAGGCAATGCCCATGAACAGCCAGGCGAACAGCCGTGGACCCTGCAGCGTGCGCTGCGCAGCAGTCGCATCGCCACTACGCCGCGTTTGCCAGACCCATATACCCAGCCCCAGCGCACAGGCGAACATGATTGCCGTCGCCGCGGTGTGTGCCATTTTCAGGGCGGTTAACGTTTCCATTGTGCGATTTCCTCAAGGGCTGCCCATCAGCGTAGCCTTTCAGCCGAGAAACAGCTGATAGGCCGGGTTGTCGCTTTCATCCCAATACGGGTAGCCGATTTCCTCAAGTGCTGCAGGAACCAGATGACGCTCGTCGTGAGGCACCTGCAGGCCCGCCACCACGCGACCGTCCGCCGCGCCGTGGTTGCGGTAATGAAACATTGAAATATTCCAGCGCCCGCCGAGCTTGTTGAGGAAGTTGAACAAGGCGCCCGGACGCTCGGGGAATTCGAAACGCAGCACCACCTCATCGACAACGTGCGCCGCACGCCCGCCGACCATGTGGCGAATGTGCAACTTGGCCAACTCGTTGTCGGTCAGGTCGAGCACCGGAAAACCCTGCTCGGTGAGACTGGCGAGCAATGCACTGCGCGGGTCGTTGTCCGGGTGCGTCTGCACGCCGACGAAGATGTGCGCCTCGCTGCCGGTGTTGTAGCGGTAGTTGAATTCAGTGATCTGGCG
>JALYPE010000407.1 GCA_030856525.1 Pseudomonadota bacterium
GCACTAGCGGGCACCGTCCCCTGTGGGAGCGGGCTTGCTCGCGAAGAACGCGACTCGGTGCTCCTGAAAAAACCCAAAAAAAACGGAGCCACGAAGGCTCCGTTTTTATGCAACCGACCCGACATCAGGCCAGTTTTTTGTGCCGTACACGGTGCGGCTGGGCAGCCGCTTCGCCGAGACGCTTTTTGCGATCGGCTTCATATTCGGAGTAGTTACCTTCGAAGAACACCGCTTGCGAGTCGTCTTCGTACGCCAGGATGTGAGTCGCGACGCGGTCAAGGAACCACCGATCGTGAGAGATCACAATGGCGGCGCCCGGGAAGTCCAGCAAGGCTTCTTCCAGCGAACGCAGGGTTTCAACGTCGAGGTCGTTGGACGGTTCGTCGAGCAGGAGGACGTTGCCGCCCTCTTTCAGGGTCAGCGCGAGGTGCAAGCGACCGCGCTCACCGCCGGACAGGTCCTTGACGAACTTCTGCTGATCGCCGCCCTTGAAGTTGAAGCGACCGACGTAGGTACGCGACGGGATCTCGTAGTTGCCGATGCGGATCTGATCGGAACCGTCAGATATCTGCTGGAATACAGTCTTGCTGCCGTCCAGGTCTTCGCGGCTCTGGTCGACGCAGGCCAGTTGCACGGTTTCGCCGACTTCGATGCTGCCCGAGTCCGGCGTTTCCTTGCCCATCAGCATGCGGAAAAGAGTCGATTTACCGGCACCGTTACCGCCGATCACGCCGACAATCGCCCCTTTAGGCATGGAGAACGACAGGTTGTCGATCAACACGCGATCGCCATAACCCTTGGAAACGTTCTTGAATTCGATGACCTTGTCGCCCAGGCGTGGACCGGCCGGGATGTAGATCTCGTTGGTTTCGCTGCGCTTCTGGAATTCCTGCGACTGCATTTCTTCGAAGCGTTGCAGACGTGCCTTGGATTTCGACTGGCGGGCCTTGGCGCCTTTGCGCACCCACTCCAGTTCTTCCTTCATGGCTTTTTCGTGGGCCGACTGCGATTTGGATTCGGCAGCCAGACGATCGGACTTGGCTTCGAGCCAACCGGAGTAGTTGCCTTCGTACGGGATACCGGCGCCACGGTCGAGCTCGAGGATCCAGCCGGCGACGTTGTCGAGGAAGTAACGGTCGTGCGTGATCGCAACCACGGTACCCGGGAAGTCGTGGAGGAAATGCTCCAGCCACGCGACCGAATCGGCGTCCAGGTGGTTGGTCGGTTCGTCGAGCAGCAGCATGTCCGGGGCGGACAGCAGCAAGCGGCACAAGGCCACGCGACGCTTTTCACCACCGGAGAGGAATTCGACCTTGGCGTCCCACGCCGGCAGGCGCAGCGCATCGGCGGCGACTTCCAGCTGGCGCTCCAGGTTATGGCCGTCGCTGGCTTGCAGGATGGCTTCCAGCTTGGCCTGTTCGGCAGCCAGCTTGTCGAAGTCGGCATCTTCTTCGGCGTAAGCGGCGTAGACCTCGTCAAGGCGAGCCTGAGCGTTCTTGATCACGCTGACCGCTTCCTCGACCACTTCACGCACGGTCTTGGTTGGATCAAGGATCGGTTCCTGCGGCAGGTAACCGATGTTCAGGTCCGGCATCGGACGGGCTTCGCCTTCGAACTCGGTATCGACGCCGGCCATGATTTTCAGCAGCGTGGATTTACCCGAACCGTTGAGGCCGAGCACGCCGATCTTGGCGCCGGGGAAGAACGACAGCGAAATGTTTTTGAGGATTTCCCGCTTCGGCGGAACAACTTTGCCCAGCCGATGCATGGTGAAGACGTATTGAGCCATGGAGAACCTTGGGTCAGTGACAGATGAATGATTGGAGCGCGGGCGAGGCCCGGGCCAGACCGTGCGCGTCGTCCGCTTGATCGCGATCAAAATGCGTGCGCGCTGAAAAAGTCTGATTCTAGGAGCTGGAACGCTCCCGCGTAACCGGTAAAGCTACCTCAATGAGGGATGGCAGTCCAGCCGAGCAGGACTGGCACTTTGCCACAACTCAAGGCATGCTAGCCGCCCTCCGGGCGTCCGGCTTATAGTGCACGTCGCGCCAGTCCAGCCAAACCGCAGGATTACAGTTTGTCCAATGCCTCTTCGCCCCTGACCTCTCGTGCAGCCACCGTTGCGCCCGGCTCCCCCTTGCGTGGAACACTCAAAGGCGCACTGGCGACACTCGTGCTGTTGCTGTTGGCATTGCTGTTCTGGCAGTTGCTCGATCAGCTGCGCGAAACCCAGAAAAACCAGCGCCAGTACACCATTGACTACACCGCTGATCTGGCCGCTCAAGTCAGCCTCAACATGGCTCTGAATGCGCAGATTGCCCTGAATCTGTTGCCCATCGTCGAGCAGCCGCAAAACGCCGCCGACCAGCAAGCCTTGCTCCGCAAAGTGCAACAGTCGTTACCGGAGGTGCGCAGCCTCGCGTTGCTGAGCCCTTCCGGGAAAATCCTCAGCGACACTGCGGACAACGCCGCCGACGCCGATTACCTCGCCGATCTGGTACGGCGCAGCCGTAATCAGGCCCACTATTTCAGTAATGCCGAGGACGGCTCGACCGTTCACTTGTTGCTGCATCAGGCCAGTGGCAGCGGTCGCGGCTACTGGGCTCTGCGTCTGACACCGACTTTTTTCTCGTCACTGACCCAGCATGACGATGGAGTCATCCGGCCGTTATGGTTGGTGGAGAATCGTCTCAATCACCAGATCATCAGTCGCGACGAGATGCTGCCTGCGATCCGACCTGCCCTGCTCACGGCGGACGATCTGGCCGACAGCGTGCTCACGGTTCCCCTGAGCAGCAGCGACTGGCAGATGCGTGGCCTGTTCAACCGACAACGTGTGATCGAGGAGCTGCTGCCAGCCTTTATCGGAAAATGCCTGTTGGGGTTGGCGTTCTCCCTGTTGCCACTGATTGCATTGCTGAACATGCGACGCCGTCAACTTCAGGTCAGCGAGGGTCGGCGGCGCTATCAGGATATTTTCGACGGCACCGGCGTGGCGCTTTGTGTCCTGGATGTCTCAAGCCTGAAGGGCGTCTTCGACAAGGCTCGGCTGCGCACCGGCGCGCAGCTGGGCGCGTGGCTGGATGTGCCGGAGCAAAAACGTCTGTTACTGCAGCAACTGCGTATCACCGAGGTCAATCAGGTCGCACTGCAACTGCTCAACGTCAATTCACCCGATCAAGCCTGGAACGTGCTGATCGCCGGCCATTCACTGGACGGCGCGGCCATCGGCACTCAGGTCCTGGAAGCGGTCCTTAATCAACAGAAACAGCTGGAGCTGGAGATCACGCGCGAGGACGCCAACGGCCGGGATCAGCATCTGTGGCTGGTGATGCGCCTGCCCGAAGACACCAGCGACTATAAAGCGGTGATCCTCAGTATCAGCGACATCACCAGTCGCAAACTTATCGAGTTGTCACTGCTTGAGCGTGAAGGATTCTGGTCGGACGTGGTGCGCACCGTGCCTGATCACCTGTACGTGCAGGACGTCGTCAGCCAGCGGATGATTTTCAGCAATCACCATTTTGGCCAGACTCTCGGCTATAACCGCACTGAACTGCACCAGATGGGCGAATACTTCTGGGAAATTCTTCTGCATCCCGAAGACGCCGACCATTACCACCGGTCCCGGCAGATTCAGCGGCAGGCCGGTTACAGCCAGTTACTGCAATGTCAGCTGCGTTTCCGTCACCGCGATGGCCAATGGCGGCGCTTCGACATACGCGAGCAAGCGCTGGCGCGGGACAAGCACGAACAGGTCACGCGGATCATCGGTGTGGCCAAGGATGTCACCGAGCAGATTGAAGCCAGCGAATCCTTGCGCGACAGCGAGCAACGCTACCGGATGCTCGCCGAAAGCATCAGCGACGTGATTTTCTCTACCGACAGCACACTGTCGCTCAATTACGTCAGCCCTTCAGTGCAAACCGTGCTGGGTCACGACGCTGACTGGATTTTCCAGAACGGCTGGCAATCGATCATCGCCAACCCGCAACAATTGGCCGGCATCACCGAGTTGATGGATCGGGTGAGCAAGGCGCTGGACAAACCCGAGCAGCTGGAACAGTTGCGCAATCAGGTGCAAACCCAGCTGTTTCTGTTCGATTGTCTGCGCGCCGACGGACGCAAGATCCCGATCGAGCTGCGACTGGTGCTGGTCTGGGACGAACACGGCGCCTTCGAAGGGGTGCTGGGTGTCGGACGCGATATCAGTCAGCAACGCCGTGCCGAGAAGGATTTGCGCATGGCGGCCACCGTTTTCGAACACTCGACGTCGGCGATTTTGATCACCGACCCGGCCGGCTACATCGTCCAGGCCAACGAAGCGTTCAGTCGCGTCAGCGGTTATGCGGTGGAGCAAGTGCTCGATCAACTGCCGAACATGCTCACCGTGGACGAACAGCAGAACGCGCATCTACGTTATGTGATCAAGCAGCTGAATCAGCACAGTACCTGGGAAGGTGAAGTGTGGCTGCGCCGGCGCAATGGCGAACATTACCCGGCCTGGGTCGGGATCACGGCGGTGCTCGATGACGAAGGCGACCTGGCCAGTTATGTGTGTTTCTTCAGCGACATCAGCGAGCGCAAGGCCAGCGAACAGCGGATTCACCGCCTCGCCTATTACGACGCCCTAACGCATTTGCCCAATCGCACGCTGTTCCAGGATCGTCTGCACACAGCGCTGCAATCGGCCGAGCGGCAGAAGTCCTGGGTGGTGCTGATGTTCCTCGACCTGGACCGCTTCAAGCCGATCAACGATTCCCTCGGTCATGCTGCCGGCGATCGCATGCTCAAGGAAATGGGCACGCGCCTGCTCGGTTGCGTTGACGATGACGACACCGTAGCGCGCATGGGCGGCGACGAATTCACCCTGCTGCTGCAACCGCGGGTCAGCCGCGAGGTGGCGTTGAACCGGGCGATTCATGTCGCCGAGCAGATTCTCGCCAGCCTGGTGAAACCGTTTGTGCTGGAAGGTCGCGAGTTCTTTGTCACTGCCAGCATCGGCATCGCACTGAGCCCGCAGGATGGCAGCGAACTCAGTCAATTGATGAAAAACGCCGACACCGCGATGTACCACGCGAAGGAGCGCGGCAAGAACAATTTCCAGTTTTATCAGACCGACATGAACGCCAGTGCGCTGGAGCGTCTGGAGCTGGAAAGCGATTTGCGTCACGCCCTCGAGCAGGACGAATTCACGTTGTATTACCAGCCGCAGTTCAGCGGCGACGGCAAGCGTCTGACCGGTGCCGAAGCCTTGCTGCGCTGGCGTCATCCGCGCCGTGGCCTGGTGCCGCCAGGGGATTTCATTCCGGTGCTGGAAGAGCTTGGGTTGGTGGTGGATGTCGGCGACTGGGTGATCAGCGAAGCCTGTCGTCAACTCAAGACCTGGCATCAGGCCAAGGTACGCGTGCCGAAGATTTCGGTGAACATTTCTGCGCGGCAATTCTCCGACGGTCAACTCGGCACGCGGATCGCCACCATCCTCAAGGAAACCGGGCTGCCGCCAGCGTGCCTGGAGCTGGAACTGACCGAAAGTATCCTGATGCGCGAAGTCAACGAGGCCATGCAGATTCTCGACGGCTTGAAAAATCTCGGGCTGAGCATTGCGGTCGACGACTTTGGCACCGGCTATTCATCGCTCAACTACCTCAAGCAGTTCCCGATCGATGTGCTCAAAATCGACCGCACGTTCGTCGATGGCCTGCCGTCCGGCGAGCAGGATGCGCAGATCGCCCGGGCGATCATCGCCATGGCGCACAGCCTGAACCTGGCAGTGATCGCCGAGGGCGTGGAAACCCATGAGCAGCTCGAATTCCTGCGTGAACATGGGTGTGATGAGGTTCAGGGTTATCTGTTCGGACGGCCGATGCCGGCAGCCAGGTTCGAGGCGCAGTTCTGTAATGATGCGCTGTTCGTGTTCGAGTAAAGCGCAGTCCTGTGGCGAGGGGGCTTGCCCCCGTTGGGCTGCAAAGCGGCCCTCAGCACTTGGCCAGTGGAATTATGCAGGCAGCTTTTGCGACTGCTTCGCAGTCGAACGGGGGCAAGCCCCTCGCCACAGGCCTGCACCATCACCGCCTATCCCGCCATGAAGTCCACTTGTCCGCGACATGATGTCCTTTCATATGCCATCTAAAACCGGTTGGGTTAGAATGCTCCCCTTTTCTGCCCCGATCCTTGAGGACCGCCATGTTCAGCCGTGATTTGACTATTGCCAAGTACGACGCCGATCTCTTTGCCGCCATGGAGCAAGAAGCTCAGCGCCAGGAAGAGCACATTGAGCTGATCGCTTCGGAAAACTACACCAGCCCTGCGGTGATGGAAGCTCAAGGCTCGGTACTGACCAACAAGTACGCCGAAGGCTACCCGGGCAAGCGTTACTACGGCGGTTGCGAGTTCGTCGATATCGTCGAGCAACTGGCCATTGACCGCGCCAAAGAGCTGTTCGGCGCTGATTACGCCAACGTTCAGCCGCACGCCGGTTCGCAAGCCAACAGCGCGGTGTACCTGGCCCTGCTGCAAGGCGGCGACACCATTCTCGGCATGAGCCTGGCCCACGGTGGTCACCTGACCCACGGCGCCAGTGTTTCCTCTTCCGGCAAGCTGTACAACGCCGTTCAATACGGCATCGACACCAACGGCCTGATCGACTACGACGAAGTCGAGCGCCTGGCGGTCGAGCACAAGCCGAAAATGATCGTGGCCGGTTTCTCTGCCTACTCGCAGATCCTCGACTTCCCGCGCTTCCGCGAAATCGCTGACAAGGTCGGTGCTTACCTGTTCGTCGACATGGCCCACGTGGCCGGTCTGGTCGCCGCTGGCGTCTACCCGAACCCGGTGCCATTCGCTGACGTCGTGACCACCACCACGCACAAGACCCTGCGCGGTCCACGTGGCGGCCTGATCCTGGCGCGCGCCAACGCCGACATCGAGAAAAAACTCAACTCCGCCGTTTTCCCGGGCGCCCAGGGTGGCCCGCTGGAGCACGTGATCGCTGCCAAAGCGATCTGCTTCAAGGAAGCGCTGCAGCCTGAGTTCAAGACCTACCAGCAGCAAGTGGTGAAGAACGCCAAGGCCATGGCCGGCGTGTTCATCGAGCGCGGTTTTGACGTAGTGTCCGGCGGTACTGAAAACCACCTGTTCCTGCTCTCGCTGATCAAGCAGGACATCTCCGGTAAAGACGCTGACGCCGCTCTGGGCAAAGCCTTCATCACCGTGAACAAGAACTCCGTGCCGAACGATCCGCGCTCCCCGTTTGTCACGTCCGGTCTGCGCTTCGGCACCCCGGCCGTGACCACTCGCGGCTTCAAGGAAGCCGAGTGCAAGGAACTGGCTGGCTGGATCTGCGACATCCTGGCTGATCTGAACAACGAAGCGGTGATCGACGCCGTTCGTGAGAAGGTCAAGGCCATCTGCAAGAAGATGCCGGTATACGGCGCTTAATTGCGACGCTAAATCGTTGCAGTAAAAAAACCGGTCAGTGATGACCGGTTTTTTTTCGCGCCCACTTTGTAGGAGCGAGCCTGCTCGAGAAAAACGAATCGGCATCGCGTTCAAGCAGGCAGCCCCCTCATCGCTGACGTCCATCGCGAGCAAGCTCGCCCCTACCCCTGGTCAGACCGGTCATGCCAATTTTAATCTTTTGACTTGTCTTCGAAGAAAATCCGAGCGTAGACTGCGCCTGCACTGGACATACCGGTAAGACCACAATAATTAAGTCCTGAATCCGATGCGCATGGCGCACGGCAGCCAGGACGCCGACCAGGATTCCTCCCATGCTCAGATGGTGCTCGCGTTCAATCTTCCTTCAAGTGGTTCTCGGACTGGTGCTCGGCATCGTCTGCGGGCTGACCCTTCCCGAATACTCCGCACAGCTCAAACCCCTCGGCGACGGTTTCATCAAATTGATCAAGATGCTCATCGGCTTGATCGTATTTTGCGTGGTGGTCAGCGGCATCAGCGGTGCCGGCGACTTGAAGAAAGTGGGCCGAATAGGCCTGAAATCAGTGATCTACTTCGAAGTGCTGACCACCATCGCTCTGATTATTGGCTTGGTGTTCGCGTTCAGCACCGGCATCGGCAGCGGCGCCAATATTCATCTTGATCAATTGTCTGCCGCCGACATGGGTGACATCGCCCAGCGCGGTCAGCATATGCACACGACCACGCAGTTCCTGATGGACCTGATACCGACGTCGGTGATCGGCGCCTTCGCAGAAAACAACATTCTGCAAGTGCTGCTGTTTTCGGTGCTGTTCGGCAGCGCGCTGAATCTGGTGGGTGAAGCAGCCTCAGGTATCTCCCGGCTGATCAATGAGCTGAGCCACGTCATCTTTCGCATCATGGGCATGATTGTGCGTCTGGCGCCCATCGGTGTGTTCGGCGCAATTGCCTTTACCACCAGCAAATATGGCCTGGAT
>JALYPE010000426.1 GCA_030856525.1 Pseudomonadota bacterium
CTTCAATATCGAAGCCGTTGTCTTTACCCGGGATACGCAGAAAATCGCTTAGTTGAGGATCTTCAGCAATTTCCGCGGTCAGGTCATTACCGAGTTCGTTGCCCCGTAGCTGCGCCGCTGTTCGTCCATCGACGTCCACTTTTCGGGCGAGTACATAGCTGTCGTTTTGCTGCACCACAGGGATGCGGGCCAGCAGAAAGCGATTGCCGTCCGCCTCTACCGTTGACAGGCGCTTGATATTCTTCTGTACAGAATTGCCGGCCTCGGCCTTCTTGCGCTTCAGGCTATGGGAGCCCACCACCCACAGGTATCCACTTTCCTGGACATAGGCCAACCCCTCGATATCGATCTCGGCGTCGGGCTCCGGCAGGGGCAGATCCAGATACTCCAGCAGCGAAAACGATTGGTGCTCATCACACCTGACAACATCGCCGGGCGCAGCACCCTGGATTTTCAGGCGTTCCAGTCTCGTGGTTTCGTCGTTGGCCACCCAGAGGGTGTCGTCAATCTGCTGAGCGACCGAAAGGCCATCGCGCAACGACGCAAACGCCGGATCAAAGCTCAACAGCACAAAATTGCTTCGGTCGCTCATGAACGATCTCCTGCCTTATGGCGCGGCGCGCCAGTTATTCAGAATTAGATTAGAGCCTGTTTTTTGTCCAGTGCATGCACTCGTCCAGGTCGAGGTCGATCGCTGATGGCAACATACCCCCAGCAATCAATCCTGATCCATCACCTCAACCACGCCCTTATCCTCACCCAGGAACCCGCCGCTTTGATGCTGCCATAACCTCGCGTAAACACCGTTCTTGCCGAGCAATTCGGCGTGGGTGCCCTGCTCGATGATGCGCCCGTCGTCCATGACGATGAGGCGGTCCATAGCCGCGATCGTGGACAACCTATGGGCGATGGCGATCACGGTTTTGCCCTGCATCATTTCATCGAGGCTTTCCTGGATGGCCACTTCGACTTCCGAGTCCAGCGCGCTGGTGGCTTCGTCGAGCAGCAGGATCGGCGCGTTCTTGAGCATCACCCGGGCAATCGCGACGCGTTGTCGCTGGCCGCCGGACAGCTTGATGCCGCGCTCCCCCACCAGGGTGTCGTAGCCGGTATGACCTTGTTTATCGCTCAACTGGCTGATAAATCCGTCGGCCTGGGCATTGGCCGCCGCAGCGCGGATTTGTGCGTCGGTCGCATCGGGACGACCGTAGGCGATGTTGTCGCGAATGGAACGGTGCAGCAGAGAGGTGTCCTGCGTGACCATGCCGATGGAGCTGCGCAAACTGTCTTGCGTCACGTGCGCGATGTTCTGGCCGTCGATGCAAATCTTCCCGCTGTCGATGTCGTAGAAACGCAGCAGCAGGTTAATCAGCGTGGATTTGCCGGCACCCGAGCGGCCCACCAGGCCAATTTTTTCGCCCGCGCGGATGTTCAGGCTCAGGCCATCGAGCACCTGGCGTTCGCCGTTGTAGTTGAAGCTCACATTGTCGAAAGTGACCGCGCCGCCGGAGGTCACCAGCACGTCTGCGTCCGGCGCATCTTGCACCTTGGTGCCCAGGGTCAGCGTCGCCATGCCGTCCTGAACGGTGCCGATGCTTTCGAACAGCGAGGTCATTTGCCACATGATCCAGTGCGACATGCCGTTGATACGCAACGCCATGGCGGTGATTGCTGCCACGGCACCTGCCCCCACTTCGCCCTGATGCCATAACCACAGGGCGTACCCCCCTGCTGCCATGATCAACATCACCACCAATGCCTGATTGACGATCTCGAACTGGCTGACCAGGCGCATCTGGCGAAAGCCGGTCTGCTTGAAATCCTCCATCGCTGCACGGGCAAAATGCGCTTCACGATTGGAGTGAGAGAACAGCTTCACCGTGGTGATGTTGGTATAAGCATCTGAGATGCGCCCAGTCATCATCGACCGCGCATTGGCCTGTTCCTGCCCGACTTTCCCCAGGCGCGGCACGAAGTACACCATGGCCAGCCCGAACAACACGATCCAGGCCACGAACGGCAGCATCAGTTTCAGTGCAAAGCCGCCGGCCAAGGCGATGATCGCGATGAAATAAACGCCGATGCCGGGTGCGATCTCGATCAAGGTGAACAGCACATCGCGCACGGCCAGTGCAGTCTGCATCACCTTGGTCGTGACCCGGCCGGAAAACTCGTCGGAAAAAAACGACAGGCTCTGCCGCAGCATCAGGCGGTGGAAGTCCCAGCGCAGCCGCAACGGTAAATTGATCGCCAAAATCTGGTGCTGCACCATGGTGCGCAACGCCACCAGCCCGACACTGGCGACCATGACGATGCCCATGCCCCACAACACGCGGCTTTCCTGCGCCGCCGCATCACCGCCGGCCTGCCAGGTCGACAGCAGATCCACGACCTGGCCGAGGAAGGAAAATAGCCAGGCTTCGTAGATCGACACAGCGGCACTGAGCAGCGCGAACGCCAGGATGTAACCGCGGGCGCCGCGGGTGCAGGCCCACAAAAACCGGGCCAGGCCGTTAGGTGGCGGTGGTACCTCGTCGGGAGGAAAAGGGTCGAGCCTTCGTTCAAACGCACGAAGCATGGTGGTCTCCAAAACGATCAAGTTGCGGGGATTCTGCCATTTAACGGCTGCTTTGAGGGTTTTGTGACGTCGGGATGTGGCGCTTTGGGCGGCTTGCCTAAGCCTTGTCTGCATCAAGCACCACATCGAAGAACGAAGTGATCAGCCGACTGGAGCGACGCTCGGCGAGGCAATAGAGATAGGTTTCTGTGTATAGCGGATCGCCGTCGATGCGGATCGTGCGGATGCGCGGGTCGGGGATGAATTCCGCTTCGGACACTACGCCCAAGCCCATACCCCGCACCACCGCTTCGCGCAGCGCCTCGCGACTGCCGATTTGCATGGCGATACGCGGGACAATTCCGCCCGCGAGCAAAGCTTGCTCCAGAACCAGGCGAGTCGTTGAGCCGGGCTCGCGTTGGAGCAGCCGCTGGCCCTCCAGCTCTTCAAGTCGTACGCAATCGCGTCCTGCGAAAGGATGATCCTGATGGGCAAACAGGATGATGGCGTGCCGCGCATAGTGCACGGCGCAGAGTCCCGGATCATCATGCCGTCCGGCGAGTACCGCGATATCGGTCACGTAACCCTCAAGATCCGCGAGCACCTGCGCTGAGTTGCCCACCCGTATCGAAACGTCGATGCGCGGGTAGCGTTGCAGGTAGCTGTCGACCATCTCGATCACGTGAAAAGGCCCTACCGCCCCGAGCTTCAGTTCGCCGCTGTCGAGCTGGCCGGAATCACGC
>JALYPE010000795.1 GCA_030856525.1 Pseudomonadota bacterium
GCGAGCACGACATGGTGTCTGCAGGATGGGCGGGCGATAACGGTGACCCGGATAACTTCCTTACGCCTATGCTCAGTTGCGAAGCGGCGAAGAACGGCGAAAACTACGCGCGCTGGTGCAATGACAAGTTTCAGACACTGCTTGATGAGGCCCGCGCCAAGGTCGATCCGGCCGAACGCGCAGCACTGTACGAGCAGGCCCAGGTTATTTTTAATCAGGATCAGCCGTGGATCAGCATCGCACACACTAGAATGTTCACCGCAATGCGCAACAATGTAGAGGGCTATCACATTAGCCCCCTCACCACTAATAACTTCGCCACCACCCGGGTGAAGTAGATAAGAAAACTCCCGGCGTCTCTGACACCAGGGACGCCAGGCACGCCTAACCGGCTGATGAGGTACACCACACGATGTTTAGTTTTATTGCCCGCCGACTGGGGTTACTGATCCCCACGTTTTTCGGCATCACCTTGCTGACTTTCGCGTTGATTCGCATGATTCCCGGCGACCCCGTGGAAGTGATGATGGGCGAACGTCGGGTCGATCCCGAAATGCATGCTCAGGCAATGGAACGCCTTGGTCTCAACAAACCGTTGTATGCCCAGTACCTGGATTACATTGGCAAACTGGCTCAAGGCGATCTTGGCGAGTCCCTGCGCACCCGTGAAAGCGTCTGGAACGAGTTCAGTTCTCTGTTCCCCGCGACCCTGGAACTGTCCCTGGCCGCGTTGCTGTTCGCCGGCATTCTCGGTCTGCTGGCCGGGGTGATTGCGGCACTCAAGCGAGGATCCCTGTTCGACCATGGGGTGATGGGCATCTCCCTGGCGGGATATTCGATGCCGATCTTCTGGTGGGGCCTGATCCTGATCATGTTCTTCTCGGTATCGCTGGGCTGGACCCCGGTGTCGGGGCGGATCGACCTGCTCTACGACATCGAGCCGCGCACCGGTTTCATGCTGATCGACACGCTGCTGGCCGATGAGCCGGGCGCGTTCCTCGATGCGCTGCACCACCTGATCCTGCCGGCCATCGTGCTCGGCACCATTCCGCTGGCGGTGATTGCGCGGATGACCCGCTCTTCGATGCTCGAAGTGCTGCGTGAAGATTACATCCGCACGGCCCGCGCCAAAGGCCTGTCGCCTTCGCGCGTGGTGTTCGTGCACGGCTTGCGCAACGCGTTGATTCCGGTACTGACCGTGGTCGGCCTGCAAGTCGGTACGCTGCTGGCCGGTGCGGTACTGACCGAAACCATTTTCTCGTGGCCCGGCATCGGCAAATGGCTGATCGAAGCCATTGGCGCACGGGATTATCCCGTGGTGCAAAACGGCATCCTGCTAATCGCCTGCCTGGTGATTCTGGTCAACTTCGTAGTGGACATCCTCTACGGCTTTGCCAACCCACGCATCCGTCATCAGCGCTGAGATCATGACCATGACCACTCCAGCTTCAACTCAAAATCCAGCGGTAGCAGTCGATCAAAGCCTGCTGTACCCGTCGCCGTACAAAGAATTCTGGCAAGCCTTCTCCAAGAACAAAGGCGCCGTTGCCGGCCTGATGTTCATGACCCTGATCGTGTTCTGCGCGATCTTCGCCCCGTGGGTCGCGCCGCATGATCCGAGCGAGCAATACCGCGACTTCCTGCTGACCCCGCCATCGTGGCTGGAAGGTGGGCAGATCCAGTTCCTGCTCGGTACCGATGAACTGGGTCGCGACCTGCTGTCGCGCTTGATCGAAGGTTCGCGGCTGTCGCTGCTGATCGGCTTGTCGTCGGTGGTGATGTCGCTGATTCCGGGCATCCTCCTGGGGCTGTTCGCCGGTTTCTTCCCGCGCCTGCTCGGCCCGACCATCATGCGTCTGATGGACATCATGCTGGCGCTGCCGTCGCTGCTGCTGGCCGTGGCGATTGTCGCCATCCTCGGCCCTGGCCTGATCAACACCGTGATCGCTATCGCCGTGGTGTCCCTGCCGTCGTACGTGCGTCTGACCCGCGCTGCGGTCATGGGCGAACTGAACCGCGACTACGTGACTGCCGCGCGCCTGGCCGGTGCCGGCCTGCCACGCCTGATGTTCATCACCGTGCTGCCCAACTGCATGGCGCCGCTGATTGTTCAGGCTACCTTGAGTTTCTCCTCGGCAATTCTCGATGCCGCAGCACTGGGCTTCCTCGGTCTTGGTGTACAACCGCCAACGCCAGAGTGGGGCACCATGCTGGCTTCGGCTCGCGACTACATCGAACGCGCCTGGTGGGTGGTAAGTCTGCCGGGTCTGACCATTTTGCTCAGCGTGCTGGCAATCAACTTGATGGGTGACGGCCTGCGCGATGCGCTGGACCCGAAACTCAAGAACGCCGCCTGAGGAGATTCAAAAATGTCACTGTTGGAAATCAAGAATCTCAACGTTCGCTTTGGCGACAAGAACGCCGTGCCGGTGGTCGACGGGCTGGATATCGCCGTGGACAAAGGCGAAGTGCTGGCCATCGTTGGCGAATCGGGTTCGGGTAAATCCGTGACCATGATGGCGCTGATGGGCCTGATCGAACACCCGGGGATCGTCACCGCCGATGCGCTGAATTTCGATGGCAAGAACATGCTCAAGCTGAGCAATCGTCAGCGTCGGCAAATCGTCGGCAAAGACCTGGCGATGGTTTTCCAGGACCCGATGACCGCGCTGAACCCGAGCTACACCGTCGGTTTCCAGATCGAAGAAGTGCTGCGTCTGCACCTGAAAATGTCTGGAAAGCAGGCGCGTAAACGTGCCATCGAACTGCTGGAGAAAGTTGAAATCCCGGGCGCCGCGAGCCGTATGGACGCCTACCCGCATCAACTGTCAGGCGGTATGAGCCAGCGTGTTGCGATCGCCATGGCGATTGCCGGCGAACCGAAACTGCTGATCGCCGACGAACCGACCACGGCCCTCGACGTGACGATTCAGGCGCAGATCATGGACCTGCTGCTGGCGTTGCAGAAAGAGCAGAACATGGGCCTGGTGCTGATTACCCACGACCTCGCGGTCGTCGCCGAGACCGCTCAGCGCGTGTGCGTGATGTACGCCGGGCAAGCGGTGGAAGTCGGCCAGGTGCCGCAACTGTTCGACATTCCGGCGCACCCTTACAGCGAAGCGCTGCTCAAGGCGATTCCGGAACACAGCCTGGGTGAGTCGCGTCTGGCCACGCTGCCGGGCATCGTTCCTGGCCGTTATGACCGGCCGCAAGGTTGCCTGCTGTCGCCACGCTGCCCGTACGTGCGGGACAACTGCCGCACGGAACGTCCGGCCCTCGACCCGAAAAGCAATAGCCTCGCCCGCTGCTTCTACCCGCTGAATCAGGAGGTGGCGTAATGGCCGTCGTACTTACCGCCCGCGACCTGACCCGTCACTACGAAGTGTCCCGCGGCCTGTTCAAGGGCCATGCGACCGTGCGCGCCTTGAACGGCGTGTCGTTCGAACTGGAAGCCGGCAAAACTCTCGCTGTCGTCGGTGAATCCGGTTGCGGCAAATCCACCCTCGCCCGTGCCCTGACGTTGATCGAAGAACCGTCCTCGGGCTCTTTGAAAATAGCCGGGCAGGAAGTGGCCGGCGCCGACAAGGCGCAGCGCAAACAGCTGCGCAAAGACGTGCAGATGGTGTTCCAGAGCCCGTACGCTTCGTTGAATCCACGGCAGAAAGTCGGTGATCAACTCGCCGAACCGCTGCTGATCAATACCAACCTGAGCGCCAGCGAACGTCGCGAGAAAGTCCAGGCGATGATGAAGCAGGTCGGTTTGCGTCCTGAGCATTATCAGCGTTATCCGCACATGTTTTCCGGTGGTCAGCGCCAGCGGATTGCCCTCGCCCGCGCCATGATGCTGCAGCCGAAAGTGCTGGTGGCGGACGAACCGACTTCCGCACTCGACGTGTCGATTCAGGCGCAGGTACTGAACCTGTTCATGGATCTGCAGCAGGAATTCAACACCGCCTACGTGTTCATTTCGCACAACCTGGCGGTGGTGCGTCATGTCGCCGACCACGTAATGGTGATGTACCTCGGCCGCCCCGTGGAAATGGGCCCGAAAGAGGACATCTACACCCGTCCCCTGCACCCGTACACCCAAGCGCTGCTGTCAGCGACTCCGACCATTCACCCGGACCCGGACAAGCCGAAAATCAAGATCGTCGGTGAATTGCCCAACCCCCTGAACCCGCCATCCGGTTGCGCGTTTCACAAGCGCTGCCCGTATGCGACGGAGCGTTGCAGCACAGAAGAGCCGCTGCTGCGCCTGGTCGACAGTCGTCAGGTGGCGTGTCACTACGCTGAGCAGTTTCTCGGCGGCGCGGCGTAACAGCGATGTGAAATAAAGTACCTGTGGGAGCGGGCTTGCTCGCGAAGGCG
>JALYPE010000505.1 GCA_030856525.1 Pseudomonadota bacterium
ATTTAATGCGAGGCATCATGGTGAGCACTATCATTTGGAGCTTAAGCCTAGTCATCTAAGTTGGAGTCAGGCGGACAAAAAGAAGGTTGTTGTGAAAATAAAACCAGACGGTTATCAGCTTGGTCACGGAACGGGCTTCATTGCTGGTGAGAAACATCCAGGAACTTCAAAATGACATCGTTTTCAGTTTCAGACGGCACCATCGAAAAAATAACGTGTGAGTATGGCAGTATTTCCATAGAGTTTGTAGATTGGCAGGAAGAGCGGTGGACAATTACCTTTGAAAATGTTCTGGGTTTCAAGTCCATTGGGGCAGTGGGGGCGGAGGTGTCAGAGATGTTGGTGAAGGATGAAACCCCCTTTTCGCAGGAACTTGCTTTGATAGACCCTTCGGAGGTTGGGTTTAACTATTGCTTTACTAGCGCTCGCGATTGGAATGTTGTTTTGATAGTAGTAGCTAACGGGTACACGGTTAAAAAATGTTCTTGAGTTGTGAGGAGTAATAGGTCTGTCCCATTCTTGCATATACAAATAGACATTCCCGAGCACAGCAAGCTGAACCCAACAGACTGGTTCGGCGGATGGGCAAACGAAGTATCCGATATGGCGCTCACGAAATGGGGAGCAGTCCCAATAAGCATCATTACCACGAAGAAAGGTGGATACTCGAACTTAAGGAAAATATCATGAATGTAGAAAACACTGTTGTCCGAGTTCCATTGCTGAAGAACCACAAATGAATGTGCTCATAGAGGGTGTGACTCTGACCGGAAATGGGTATTTAGTTGATTTCCATTCGACGCTTGGGTCAGCCAAAGCCATATGGACTTGCGCGAAACCAGAGATTGGCGAGAGCTTTGATGCTGAGTTGGAGGTTTTGGATGAAGTTGTTTGGGGTGTGAATGTTCATCGTTCAGCAAGGGAGATTTGTTCCATTTCGTTCGTGGATAGTGGTTTGTGTTTAACAGGAAAACTAGTGTCTTTAGAAATGGATGGAGTCGCCGTGCTTGATCTTAATGGATCGCTGGTTTCTATTGAGATAGATGGGCTGCCTGAAAGTTATCCTGCGTTTATAGACATAAAAAAAGTTAGAATTGCTTTATTCCCTACTAATATTTGATTGCTGCGAAATGCACTTCGAGTGCTGCCGGAGACCTAAATAGATAAGGGGATAAATGTCGGAAAAACTGCTCAGTTGGATGCGATAAGTAAACGGACCCACCAACCGGCGGTCAGCCCACCTGAATTTTCCCCACCCCCCACAACTCAACCGCCTGAGGAGCACTTGCTCTTCGATGGCGGTGTATTCCGCTGGGGGACATTTCAATGATTTCAATCGAAGACTTCAGGATCAAATCTCACGAGTTACTGATCGAGATGGACGCGGCGACGATGGGGATGATGGTGCTGGTCTCATCCCGTTGTGTGTCGGGGCCGGCGTGGGAGGCGGCGACTTTGCGGCATCACAATGCCTGCGCGGATTGGAACGAATTTCTCAATGCCCCAGACCCTGCGTCGACTCCGTGCGCAAAAGCAAAACCATTGCTCAAGATCGTTTGACTGAAGGGCGATGAACATCGGCTGATCCGTATTTTTCCGTCTCATCTGCATCTGTTATGCGCACAGCCAGCGCCTCACACTGGCAGCTCTTTCAGAAGCAGGAGGCAGCGATGGCCAAGATGTCGATTTTCCTCGGCGGATTTCTGGTGCTGACCATTTTGATTGGCGCACTTGCCACAATTTCCCCCGTTTAACGCGCACAAAGCACAACGCCTCCACACGGGAGGCGTTGCAGTTTCAGCAGCAGCGACTTATTGCAGGTCGAAGCGATCCAGGTTCATCACTTTGGTCCAGGCTGCGACGAAGTCTTTAACGAATTTCTCCTGCGAATCCGCGCTGGCGTACACTTCGGCCACTGCGCGCAACTGCGCATTCGAACCGAACACCAGATCGACCCGCGTTGCGGTCCATTTCGCTTCACCGGTCTTGCGATCCCTCCCTTCAAACTCGGTGTTGTCTGGCGAGGTCGGTGTCCATTCGACGCTCATGTCCAGCAGGTTCTTGAAGAAGTCATTGGTCAACGCTTCCGGCTGGGCCGTGAACGCACCATGTCGTGTTTGCCCGACGTTGGTGTTCAACGCGCGCATGCCGCCGATCAACGCGGTCATTTCCGGAGCCGTGAGGTTCAGCAGTTGCGCCTTGTCGATCAACAAGTGCTCGGCCGGGATGCTGTAGTGCGATTTGGTGTAATTGCGGAAGCCATCGGCGATCGGTTCAAGAAACCCGAAAGATTCGATGTCGGTTTGCTCTTGTGAAGCGTCCACTCGGCCCGGAGTGAACGGCACGGTGACGTGGTGGCCGGCGTTTTTCGCGGCTTGCTCGACGCCGGCGCTACCGGCCAGCACGATCAAGTCAGCCAACGAGATTTTCTTCCCGCCCCCTTGTGCACCGTTGAATTCGCCCTGAATGCGTTCGAGGGTATCGAGGACTTTAGCCAGTTGCTCGGGCTGATTGGCTTGCCAGAATTTCTGCGGGGCAAGGCGCAAGCGACCGCCGTTGGCGCCCCCGCGTTTGTCCGAACCGCGGAACGTGGAAGCTGCCGCCCAGGCCGTGGACACCAGTTGCGAGACCGACAGGCCTGCTTGCAGCAGTTTGCTCTTGAGTGCGGCCACATTGCTGTCGTTGACCAGGGCGTGGTCGACGTCGGGAAGCGGATCCTGCCAGAGCAGTTCTTCGCTCGGCATTTCCGGACCGAGGTAGCGCGAGAGGGGGCCCATGTCGCGGTGCAGCAATTTGTACCAGGCGCGCGCGAAGGCATCGTCCAGTTCCTGCGGATTCTCCAGATAGCGCCGCGCAATCGGTTCGTAGATCGGATCGAAGCGCAATGCCAGGTCGGAGGTCAGCATCGTCGGGCTGCGGCGCTTGTTCGGGTCGTGGGCATCCGGAATGGTGCCGGCCCCGGCCCCGTCCTTGGCGATCCACTGATTGGCACCGGCCGGGCTCAGGTTCGGTTCCCACTCGAAACCGAAGAGGTTTTCCAGATAGTTGTTGCTCCACTGGGTCGGCGTGGTGGTCCAGGTGACTTCCAGGCCGCTGGTGATGGTGTCCGGGCCTTTGCCGGTGCCGAAGCTGTTTTTCCAGCCCAGACCCTGCTGTTCCAGGCCGGCGGCTTCGGGTTCTGCGCCAACGTTATCGGCAGGCCCGGCACCGTGGGTTTTGCCGAAGGCGTGACCGCCAGCAATCAGTGCTACGGTTTCTGCGTCATTCATCGCCATACGGCCGAACGTTTCGCGGATGTCTTTGGCGGAGGCGAGCGGGTCGGGGTTGCCTTCCGGTCCTTCCGGGTTGACGTAGATCAAGCCCATTTGCACGGCCGCGAGCGGGTTTTCCAGGTTGCGACCCTTGTCGGTGCGGCTTTCTTCGTTCTCTCCAGGTTCGGCAACCAAGGGGCCTTCGCCGGGTTCTTGCATCGGCTCATGGGTTTTGCCATAGCGGGTGTCGCCACCCAGCCACTTGTTTTCCGAGCCCCAGTACACCGATTCGTCCGGTTCCCAGACATCCGGACGGCCACCCGAAAAACCGAACGTTTTGAAGCCCATCGACTCCAGCGCGACGTTGCCGGTAAGGACGATCAGGTCGGCCCAGGAAATTTTCGGACCGTATTTTTGCTTGATCGGCCACAGCAAGCGGCGGGCCTTGTCGAGGCTGACATTGTCCGGCCAACTGTTGAGCGGGGCAAAACGCTGCTGGCCGTAACCGGCTCCACCACGGCCATCGCCGGTGCGGTAAGTGCCCGCGCTGTGCCAGGCCATCCTCACAAAGAGCGGGCCGTAATGGCCGAAGTCCGCCGGCCACCACTCTTGCGAATCGGTCATGAGTGCGCGCAGGTCTTGTTTGAGCGCTTCGAAATCGAGGGTCTTGAACGCTTCGGCATAGCTGAAATTTTCGTCCATGGGATCTGACAGGGACGAGTGTTGATGCAGGATTTTCAGATTCAGTTGGTCAGGCCACCAGTCGCGGTTCGTCGTGCCACCGCCAGCGGCGTGGTTGAACGGGCATTTCGATTCGTTTGCCATGTGCGAGCTACCTTTTTGGTCGTATTCATTCGACTACACGGCCCGATATGGGCGTTTGAATAGCAACAAGCGAAGTCGATGCTCAAGCTGTAGCCCGGCAATTCGAGCAACTGATTAGCTGAACACGCAACGTGTTCACAAACGCAATCGAGTTGCCCCACGGGCGGCCTTGGTCCGGCTTCGGACTCATTCCTGTCTCCTTATCAGCACTACACCGGCCAGCTTATGATGCCAGCGCCGGGATAAGGTTAGACCCGACTCCGTGAGTCAGCTAATAGGTGCAGTGTTGCGGAGTGATAGGGAGAAACTTTCACTCGCCGCCATCGCGAGCAGGCTCTGCGCCCACGGATTTTCCTGCACCCACGGTGACTTCATGTAGCAAGGCACTCGCAAAAAAAATAAATCTAATGAGAATCGCTACGATTCGTTGTCTGTTTCGGCGACATGCGCGTCATGGTTAGTAATGTCTTCCATTTCGCAGGATCTCCCATGTCACGCTTTGCTCGTCCGTTGCATCCGCTGGCGCTGTCGGTGGCGATGGCTTTCGTCGCCATGCCACTGTCGGCCGCTGAGTCGTCATCGGTTGATGCACCCGCCAGCGCGGTGCGCAGTTTTTCGATTCCGGCCGGAGATCTGAGCCGCGCGCTCAACAGCCTGGCCGAACAATCGGGACTGACATTAGCCTTTGATCCAGCGCTGACCCGCGGTAAAACCAGCGCAGGGTTAAGCGGTCAATTCGCCACGCCTGACGCGCTGGCGCAACTGCTGCAGGGCAGCGGCCTCAGCGCCATCGCGTTGTCGTCCACGCGCTATCGCATCGAGCCGATGACCGAGGCCGCCGAAGGCACGCTGGAATTGCAAGCCACCAACATCAACGGCGGCTACCAGAGCGAAAGTCCGACTGGCCCGGTTGACGGTTACGTCGCCACGCGCTCGTTGTCCGCGACCAAAACCGACACGCCGCTCAATGAAACGCCGCAATCGATTTCCGTGGTCACCAAGGACCAGATGCGCGCTCAGGGCGCGGAAAGCCTCAACCAGATTTTGCGCTACACCGCTGCCGTGGTCCCGGAAACCCGCGGCTCAACGGCGTCTCGCCTGGACCAGATGACCATTCGCGGCTTCTCCCCGGCGGTGTACCTCGATGGCCTGCGCATGCCCGGCAGCCGCGACGCCTCGCCACAAAAGGACGCTTTCGACCTTGAGCGCGTCGACATTCTTCGCGGCCCTTCGTCAGTTCTTTACGGTCAGGCCAGCCCGAGTGGCGTGGTCAACATGGTCAGCAAGCGGCCGCTGGACACACCGTTCCATGAGATCGGCGTCGAGTACGGCACCTTCGACAAGAAGCGCACGACGTTCGACCTCAGCGGACCGATCGACGACCAAGGCATCTATTCCTACCGCCTCGCCGGCCTGTACGACGAAGCCGATGGCCAGCTCGAACACACCGAAACCCAGCGTCAGTCGATCTCTTCCGCGTTCACCTGGCGGCCGAATGCCGACACTTCGCTGACCTTGCTCGGGCATTTTCAGAAAGACCCCAAAGCGGCTTCGTACGGTTCGACGCCCGCATGGGGTTCGGTGCTGGACAGCCCGATCGGGCGTGATATCGATGTCGACTTCTATGATGGTGAGAAGGATTTCGAGAAGAGTGACCGCGAGTATTTCTCCCTCGGTTATCTGTTCGAGCATCACCTCAACGACGTCTGGACCTTGCGCCAAAACGCTCGCTATCTGCGCAGCGAAGGCGATTACCGCAGCCTCTACAACAGCTACTTGCTGGGCGATTACCGTACCTCGAGGCGTTCGACCATCGCCGCCGACGTCAACCTTGAGTCGTACACCCTGGATAACCAGGCGCAGGCCAAATTCGACACAGGCCCGTTGCAGCACACCCTGCTGTTCGGTGGCGATTATCAAAACACCAGCACCCACACCAAATCAGGTTTCGGCGCCGGTACGAATCTGGACATCTTCGAGCCGGTTTACGGCCTGCCGGTCGCAACGCCGGACTTCCAGAGCGATGGCACGCAACGCAACCAGCAAAAAGGCCTGTACCTGCAAGACCAGGTCAAATGGGACAAGTGGGTCTTGCTGATGGGTGGCCGTTACGACTGGGCCGACAATAACAACAGCACGGTCAACCTGCGCACCAACCTCAAGAGCAAATCCTCGCTGGACAGCGAAGCGTTCACCGGTCGCGTCGGTCTGGTGTACCTGTTCGATAACGGCATATCGCCCTACGTCAGCTACTCGGAATCGTTCGAGCCGCAGTCGGGCACCGGTTTCGGCGGCTCGGTGTTTAAACCTACCGAAGGCAAGCAGTACGAGGTCGGCATCAAGTACCAGCCGCCGGGCAGCAACAGCTTTATCACCGCGTCGATCTTCGACCTGCGTCAGAGCAACGTGCCGACGCTTGATCCGGACCCATCCCACATCTGCGGTGCCGGACGTTGCCAGGAACAGTCCGGTGAAGTGCGCTCCCGTGGTTTCGAGCTGGAAGGCAAGGCCAGCCTCAATGACAACCTCGACATCACCGCTGCTTACGCTTACCTGGACAACCGCATCGTCAAATCCAACAGCACTGTCAGCTACGCGCCGCTGAGCGACATCGCAATCGGCCCGGCCGTTTCCGCCGAGGGCACGACCACTTATGGCGTGCCGCGGCACACGGCCTCGGCATGGGCTGACTACACGTTCCACGACGGCGTGGCCAAAGGCTTCGGCGTCGGTGCCGGGGCGCGTTACATCGGCTCGTCCTGGGGCGATACCGCCAACACGTTGAAAGTGCCGGGCTACACGCTGTTCGACGCGTCGGTACATTACGACATCCCCGGCATCAACAGCCTCAAGGACAACCTGCGCCTGGCAGTTAACGCGAGCAACCTCGCCAATAAGGAATACGTGGCGTCCTGCTTTTCGTATTCGTGGTGCTGGTACGGTGCGCAGCGCACGGTCCAGGCGAGCGCTACCTATCAGTGGTAAGTGAGCGCCGGGGCACCCGCCTCCCGCCAGTGCCTCTGATGCGGTAGCGCGATGCGCTTGTCCCTGTCGCCATCGTTCGCTGCGACTGCCACAATAGTGGTTTGTCGCAGCGGCTCGATCAGGCGGATCACATGGGTGAGCAGGGATTTCGGTACGACCAGCAAATGTTCATCGCACAGCAGGTGCGCAGCGACCGATTGCATCAGCTTTTCCATCAATCATTTTCCGCGGTATTCGGCAGTTTTCTCGCGGCGGTGATGATGTGCTGGGTGTGCTGGGACCGCTTCGATCATCGGGTGATCACCTGGTGGCTGGCGATCCTGACGGGATCGGCGTTGCTGCGCCTGTTGATGTTCGCGATGTATTTCCGTCGCGGCGCCGGTGGCCAGGATCCGCAACGCTGGGAGCGAATTTACTGGATCACGCTGGTCCTCTCCGCCGGCATCTGGGGGGCCGGTGCGCTGGCACTGATGCCGCCAGATGATTTGCTGGCGCAGGCGCTGGTGATGTTGTTCACCGTCGGCATGTCGGTCAGTGCGGTGTCGCGTTACTCGGCGTATCGGTACATGACGCTGGTATCGATCGGGCTGGTGCTGTTCCCGTGTACGTTCTGGCTGCTGTTCCAGGCGTCCACCATTCAGTTCGGCATAGCCGTGGCTGTGCTGGTGTTCACATCTTTTGTGGCCAGCGCGACACGCAAGATGTCCGATGCGCTGGAAACTGCGTTTCGTTTGACCCGCGAAATGGAGCTCGCCCATCGCTTGTCCCTGCACGCCGCACAGACCGATGAACTCACCGGTCTGAAAAATCGTCGGGCTTTTTTTGCCGAGGCGTACATGCTGTTCAATAATTGCAAGATCAACCGGGAGCCCCTGTGCGCGGTCATGCTGGACATGGACCACTTCAAGCAGATCAACGATTCCTACGGACATCAAGCCGGCGATCAGGTGTTGCGGCAGATGGGTGTGCTGATCGGCCAGTGCTTTCGCGAGACTGACGTTGCCGGTCGATTGGGAGGCGAGGAGTTTGCGGTGCTGCTGCCCAATACCTCGATCGAGCTCGCCACGGCCATCGCCGAACAACTGACGCGATCCATCTCGGCAATGATGACCGGGCCGGTGCACCGCATTACTGCCAGCCTGGGCGTGGCGGCGATGGAAGTTAATGACAACGACCTGCATAGCTTGCTGAACAATGCGGACAGGGCCTTGTACCGGGCGAAAGCACGCGGGCGTAATCAGGTGGCGGTGGCGGAGTGAGGGCGGTCTGAGGTTCTTGTGGTGTGAGGGCCGGCCTCTTCGCGAGCAAGCTCAGCTCCCACAGGTTTTTGTGTTGTTCGCGAAGTCCGCCATCGCCCGCAATCCTGTAGGAGCCGGGCTTGCCCGCGATGGCGGTAGCAAACCCGCCGCCTGCAAAGCCTGTCACCCCAGTAATCATCCGCGATACCGCACCGCCTCCAGAAACAACGCAAACGCCGGCGATGCCTGGCGCCGGCTCGGGTAATAAAGATGAAACCCGGTGAACGGCGCGCACCAGTCGTCCAGCACTGCAACCAAACGTCCGTCCTCAATGTACGGCGCCACCATGTCTTGCGGTATGTAGCTCAAGCCGAAGCCGTCGAGCGCTGCCTTCAATAACTGATACACGCCATTGAACGTGACTTGCCCCGACACGCGCACATTCAAGCTCTCCTGACCCTTTTTGAATTCCCACGTGTACAGCCCGCCGTTGGTGGGCAAGCGCAAATTGGCGCACGCGTGTCCGGTCAGGTCTCGCGGGGTCAGAGGCTTCGTACGACCGGTGAAATACGCCGGTGAACCCACCACCAGCATGCGCATGTCCGGCCCGATGCGTGTGGCGATCATGCCCTGGGCGACGTCTTCACCGAGGCGCACGCCGGCGTCGAAACCCTGCGCCGCAATGTCGACAAAACCGTAGTCGCAACACACTTCCACCGAGATGTCCGGGTATTGCGCCAGGAACGGTTTCAGTACCGGCCACAGGATGTATTCCAGCGCGTGGTCCATCGCATTGATGCGGATGTTGCCGGCCGGTGTGTCGCGCAGATCGCTCAACGCCGCCAGTTCAATCTCGATCTCTTCGAAGTGCGGACCGATTTTTTCCAGCATGCGCTGGCCCGCTTCGGTCGGCGATACGCTGCGCGTGGTCCGGGTCAGCAGGCGCAAACCCAGTCGCGCTTCCAGGCCGCGGATGGTATGGCTCAGCGCCGATTGGGAAACCCCGAGCTTGGCAGCCGCCTTGGTGAAACTGCGAGCGCGCGCTACTGCCAGAAAGGCCAGCAGGTCATTGGCATTTTGCCGAAGCATTCATGAGTCTCCCTCATAGGTCTAAGCCGATTTTAGTGGCTTATCAGGTGAACGCGTCATCGTTAAATTAAAAGTGAGTACCCACAACGTTTATCGAGAACAGCCATGAAAAACCTTGCAGCCTCCGCGCTCTCGCTGTCACTCCTGGCCTTTGATGCCCACGCTCAGGAGAACCCGATGCTGACCGTCACCCCAAACGGCTCCCAACCCTCAGTCAAAGGCCCCGCCGCTTATTTCACCGGCAGCGTGCGCGTTGACGCGCCGTTCAAAGGCACCGAGCCGGCGCGGGTCAGTGGCGCCACAGTCACCTTCGAACCGGGCGCTCGCACCGCGTGGCATTCTCATCCGCTTGGCCAGACGCTGATTGTTACGGCCGGTGCGGGTTGGGTGCAGGAATTCGGGCAACCGGTGAAAGCGATCAAACCGGGCGACACCGTCTGGATTCCACCGCAGGTCAAACATTGGCACGGTGCTAGCGCGACCACCGCGATGAGCCACATCGCCATCGCCGAAGTGCTGGATGGCAAAGTCGTGGAGTGGCTGGAACAGGTCAGCGCCGAGCAATATCCAACCGCGCAATAATCTGATCAGATCGCCTGTGGCAGCGAAGCTTGCTTTGACCTGTGGGAGCACAGCTTGCTTTTAGCAGTGGGAGCAAAGCTTGCTCGCGAAGAACGATGATGCGGCTCACTGAAGGACCGCGTTATCGTTCTTCGCGGGCAAGCCTTGCTCCCACAAGGAAACATTTCCCCCCAGGCGATTCGCCAGTCCTGAAAGATCAGGACCCTCAAATCATCTGCGGCAATTTATCCAGCATCTTGTCCAGCGTGATCGGGTACTCGCGAACGCGGATCCCCGTGGCGTTGTAGACCGCATTGGCAATCGCCGCACTGACGCCGCACAGGCCGAGTTCGCCGACACCCTTGGCTTTCATCGGCGACGACACCGCATCGGTCTCATCGAGGAAAATCACCTCTTGGTGCGGGATGTCGGCATGCACCGGCACTTCATAACTGGCCAGGTCGTGATTGACGAAAAAGCCACGGCGCGTGTCCACCACCAGTTCTTCCATCAACGCCGCGCCGACGCCCATGGTCATCGCGCCGATCACCTGGCTGCGCGCCGACGTCGGGTTGAGGATCCGTCCCGCCGCGCACACCGCCAGCATCCGTCGCACCCGGGTTTCACCGGTCGCACTGTCGACCGCCACTTCGACAAAATGCGCGCCGAAGGTCGACTGCTGAAACTTCTTGCTCAGCTCGGCAAACTCGATCGCGTCTTCGGCCACGATTTCCCCGGCCTGGGCCGCATTGCGCAATGGAAAATTCTTGCCACCGGAACGCACTTCACCATCGGCGAACACCGCGTCTTCTGCGCTGACGCCCAGGCGCTGCGCAACCGCCTCACGCAGCTTGACGCACGCCGCGTACACACCCGCCGTCGAGCAGTTGGCACCAAATTGCCCACCAGAACCGGCCGACACCGGAAAGCTCGAATCGCCCAGACGCACGACCACTTGATCAAGCGGCACGCCCATCATTTCCGCCGCCGTCTGCCCGATGATCGTGTAGCTGCCGGTGCCGATATCGGTCATGTCGGTTTCCACCGTGACGATGCCCTGATCGCTGAGGCGCACCCGCGCGCCCGATTTCATCAGCGCGTTATCACGAAACGCCACGCCGACGCCCATGCCGATCAGCCAGCGCCCGTCACGTTGCGTGCCGGGTTGCGCATGACGTTTGTCCCAGCCGAATCGCTCAGCGCCAGTGCGCAGGCACTCCACCAGCTGGCGCTTGGAATAGGGCCGATCGGGGTGGGTCGGGTCGACCTGAGTGTCGTTGAGGATGCGCAATTCGACCGGGTCGAGCTTCAGCTTTTCCGCCATTTCGTCCATGGCAATTTCCAGCGCCATCAACCCGGGCGTTTCTCCCGGTGCACGCATGGCGTTGCCTTCCGGCAGATCGAGCGTGGTCAGGCGCATGGTCACCAGGCGGTTTTCCCCGGCGTACAGCATCTTGCTCGGCTGCGCGGCGCGTTCGACCTTGCCGCCGGGCAGATCGCCGGACCAGCCTTCGTGAGCGATCGCGGTAATCTTGCCGTCAGCGTTCGCGCCAATGCGAATGCGTTGAATCGTTGCCGGTCGGTGCGTTGAGTTATTGATCATCAACGGGCGCGACAGCGCGACTTTCACCGGCCGCTTGGCCAGGCGTGCACCGAGCGCGGCGAGCACCGCGTCGGAGCGGATAAACAGTTTGCCGCCGAAGCCACCTCCGATGTACGGCGAAATCAGCCGCACATTCTGCTTCGGCATGCCAAGGGTGGTCGCCAGGTCAGTGACAGACCAGTCGATCATCTGGTTCGAGGTCCACAACGTCAGTTTGTCGCCTTGCCACGCGGCCATCGAGGCGAACGGTTCCATCATCGCGTGGGCCTGATCCGGCGTGAAGTAGGTCTCATCCAGCTGCACCGGCGCCGCCGCATAGGCACCGACAAAATCGCCGTGCACCGTGTCGGCCATCTGATCCTTGGCTTCAACGCCCGAGGCGCGTGAGCTGGCGAGGTCGAAGGCGCCTCTGGCGACCACATAGGAGATGTTGACCAGCTCTGCGGCGGCGCGGGCCTGCTCAAACGTCTCGGCGATCACCAGTGCGACGGCTTGATGGTAATGATCGATCTGCGGCCCGCCGAGCAGCGGCGCGGTGTTGTATTTGCCCTTGCCGAGTTTGCCGGCATTGGCGGCGGTGACGATGGCAATCACACCCGGCGCGGACTCGGCCAGCGCCAGGTCCATCGAAGCGATGCGGCCCTTGGCGATGGCTGAGCCGACGACCGCACCGTAGGCCTGATTCGCCGCTGCATCGTGATGTTCATAGGCATACGGGGCGTGGCCGGTGGTTTTCAGCGGCCCTTCGATGCGCGGCGTGGGCTTGCCGACCACTTTCAGCTGATCGATCGGGTTGGTTGTGGCGGGCGTGTCGAATTTCATGCCTGAACCCTCGCTTGGGCCATCACCGAAGCGAGCGTGCGCTCGACCAGGGTCAGTTTGAATGCGTTCTGTTCGGTGGTTTTAGCCCCGGCGAGCAATTGTTCGGACACCGCCATGGCGCCCTTGGACATTGCCGCTTCAGCTGCTTCCACCCGCCACGGTTTGTGCGCAACACCGCCGAGAGCGACGCGACCGGAGCCGTCCGCTTGAATCACGGCGCCCACCGAAATCAGGGCAAAGGCGTAAGACGCACGGTCGCGGACCTTTTGATAAATATGGGTGCCGCCCAGCGGTGGTGGCAGGGTGACGGCGGTGATCAGTTCGTTCACGGCCAACGCGGTTTCGATGTTGGGCGTGTTGCCCGGCAGGCGATGAAAATCGGCAATAGCAATGCTGCGCGTGGTGCCGTCGGGGCGTACGGTTTCGACCTGCGCATCCAGGGCTCGCATGGCCACGGCCATGTCGCTCGGGTGAGTGGCGATGCACGCGTCACTGACGCCGAGAATGCCCAGTGGACGGCTGAAACCGCCAATCGCCGAACAGCCGCTGCCGGGTACACGTTTGTTGCACGGCTGGTTCGTGTCGTAAAAGTACGGGCAACGGGTGCGTTGCAGCAGATTGCCCGCCGTGGTGGCGCGGTTGCGTAATTGACCCGAGGCGCCGGAGAGGAGGGCGCGGGAGAGCAGGGCGTAGTCCTTGCGCACGCGGGCGTCGGCGGCCAGGTCGGTGTTGCGCACCAAGGCGCCGATTTTCAGGCCGCCTTCGGGCGTGGCTTCGATGCGGTCGAGGGCCAGGCCATTGACGTCGATCAGATGCGTCGGCGTCTCGATGTCGAGCTTCATCAGGTCCAGCAGGTTGGTGCCACCGGCAATGAACCGTGCACCCTCCACCTGGGCCGCGAGCGTAGCGGCTTCGGCCGGTGACTTGGCGCGTAGATAACTGAAAGGCCTCATACGCTGACCTCCGCGACTTCGCTGATCGCATCGATGATGTTGGAGTAGGCGCCGCAGCGGCAGATGTT
>JALYPE010000509.1 GCA_030856525.1 Pseudomonadota bacterium
GTGCGTGGTCACTGTGCCGCTGCCCAGGCTTTCGTATTCACCGAGAGAGATACGTTTGAGCCGTTCGATCAGCCGCACACGAATGCGGTAGACGATGTCCTTGGCCAGGGCCGCAAACAACCGCGCCTGCACCACGTTGAACAGCAGCGCGGCGCAGCGCAGGCAGAGTGTCACCAGCAACATCAGGCCGATGTAGCCGGCGGCCTTCTGCCAGGCGTCCGGCAGTGCATGGTTCATGATTTTCAGGGCGGAATCGCCGTGCCCCAGTAGCACTTCGTCGACCAGCAACGGCAGCAGCAAGGGAATCGGCACGCTGCACAGCGTCGCCAGCACAGCGACGCCATTGGCGATCCAGAGGGATTTTTTATGCTGTAGGGCCAGACGACGTATTTCGGCCCAGCTCAATCGATCAACACGCTCGGGCGCTGCTGCGTCTGCCAGCGAGTCAGGCACAGGCGGCACGCTCCAGCCAACGGCCGAGCAACGGCGACAACACACTCAGCGGCTGGTAGCCATTGGTCAACAGCGCCAACTGGCCGTCACGCTCGGCGAGCAGGGTCGGAAAACCGGCGATGCCAAGATCCTGCACCCAGGTGAAATCGGCAGCGGTCGCCGCGTGCTGATCTGCACGGTCGAACGCAGCGGCAAATTCGATGCGTGGCAGTCCGGCCTGTTCCGCCAGCTCTACCAGCACACTGGCTTGGGTAACATCGCGACCTTCTGCGTAGAACGCATGCTGGATCAACCCGAGCAGTTTCCACGCGCAATCCGGCGCCAGGCTGCGTGCCGTGACCAGCGCGCGGCAGGCCGGCTCGGTGTCGTAGACAAAACCCTCGGGCAACGCTCCTTCACGCTTGAACGGCTGACCGGTGGCTTCGTTCACCGCCAGCCAGTGTTCGAGAATGTAGCGCCGAGTGGTCGGCTCCAGCGCCGCGCCACTGCCGGTGCGCAGGCCGCCCACCACCAGATGCAATTCCACGCCCGCCGCGTGCGCCTGGTCCACCAGCGCGTTGGCCACCGGCGCAAAGCCCCAGCACCAGGAACACATCGGGTCCATCACATACAGCAAGCGGCGAGCAGACATGGTTCAAGCCTCGGAAGGAGTTTGCTTGTAGTTGTAGCCGATCGGGTGAGGCAGGTTGCGCGCTTTGGCCAGTTCGATCTGCTTTTGCCGGTCGATGGCACTGCGGCGGGTTTTCTCGCTCAGCGTATCCCAGCAATGCGGGCAGCTGATGCCGGCGACGTAATGCTCGGACGTGCGGTCTTCAACACTCACCGGTGTGCGACAGGCATGACATTGATCGTAGTCGCCTTCGCTGAGGTCGTGGCGCACGGTGACGCGGTTATCGAAGACAAAGCAGTCGCCCCGCCACTTGGTTTCTTCCTGCGGCACTTCTTCGAGGTATTTCAGAATGCCGCCCTTGAGGTGATACACCTCATCGAAACCTTGACTGAGCATATAGCTCGAGGCTTTTTCACAACGAATGCCACCGGTGCAGAACATCGCGACTTTCTTGTGCACGGCCGGGTCGAAGTTGGTTTTGATGTAGTCAGGGAATTCGCGAAAACTGGTCGTTTTCGGATCGACGGCGCCCTCGAAGGTGCCGATCGACACTTCGTAGTCGTTGCGCGTGTCGATCAGCAGTACTTCAGGATCGCTGATCAGCGCGTTCCAGTTCTGCGGATCGACGTAGGTGCCGACCGTTTTATTAGGGTCTACGCCGTCGACGCCCAGGGTGACGATTTCTTTTTTCAGTTTGACCTTGGTGCGATAGAACGGCTGGTCGTCGCAATACGACTCTTTATGGTCGATGTCGTCCATGCGCGGATCGTTCTTGAGCCAGGCCATCAGCCCGTCGATGCCTTCACGGCTGCCGGAAACAGTGCCGTTGATGCCTTCTTCGGCAATCAGCAAGGTGCCTTTGATGCCGTTGTCGACCATCGCCTGCAACAGCGGCTCGCGCATTTCGACGTAGTTTTCAAGAGTGACGAACTTATACAGTGCCGCCACAACAATCTGTTGTGTCATGGGTGATTCTCCAGGTGGCTACCCTCGTAAGGGG
>JALYPE010000536.1 GCA_030856525.1 Pseudomonadota bacterium
CATCTCATAACTGAACTTTGTCGCGTCCTCAACGCTGGTATTGCCGGCTCGCACCTCGGCAAATATCTGCTGTGACATTCGTCGAATATTGCCCTCGTAGCTTGCGCGGACTCGTTCGTCCTTGATGGCGTCAATGGAAAAACGACTGGCCGCCCCCTCCATGCCTGCAATAGCCATCTCAAGGGGAGACCGGTCGAGCGTATGTTCGCTTTTGACAACATAACTTCCGGTTACCAGATTCGGTTCCGTCACTAGAATATCCTTATCCCAAAATATCGTTCAGCAGTCCGTCGATACCTGAGGTTGTGCAGGTATTCGCGTGTTGGGCAAATGCCAACGTATGGCATGCCTTTCCGGTAGGGTTGGAGAATTTGACCGAGTTGTTTGCATCAAAGACGCCGGGCATGAAAGAGCCATCGTCAAAGTGAGCTGTACAAGAAAATCCTTCGTAGCTTTCTTCAGCGGGAATCTTAAAGCCTATCCAGTTCCCATGAATGGCCATGGGCGTAGGCGGAGTAAAGGGGGCTGGGGGTGTGTGAGCTTCCGATGATGACCGTGCCAGAACCGCCGATCACGACGTCGCCATGGGTGCCGACACTGTCGACCAGTGCAGCATTTTCGCCGTTGATGAACACTGTACCCGACACTTGCGAAGTTAACGCGCTGCCGCAGGTACACGTGTCACCTTTGCGAGCGGCAGCAAGTCCATCGAAAAACACGTCGGGAGATCCGGAGGCGATGGCTTTTGGGCCGTGCCCAGGTATTGGGCAATTGGTGGGATCGGTGATGCGTGCGGCTGGCTTTGCCATGCTTGACTCCCTGTCAGCGAAATTACCAGAGCCGACTGTATCAGACTTGCTCTGGAATTTGGCGGGCGAAGATGTCCCTAAAGCAATGCCTCAGGCGGTGACGGGAGTGACGTGTCGGAGTCATACGACCAAGCGTGATCTGCTGTGGTTGGTGGCATGACAATAGTGTTGGGACGAGTTGTGCAAAAGACGCGGGAGGGACGTAATGGATTTCTAGTGTCTGGTTAAATTTGGTCGAATGATGTTGAAACCAGATTTAGACATTTACAGACATGGGATGAAGCCGGGGAGGCTGCAACCTTGAAAAAGTGGAGCGGGTGAAGGGAATCGAACCCTCGTTATCAGCTTGGGAAGCTGGAGTAATGCCATTATACGACACCCGCTCAGAGCGGCTGACTTTGTACCAGATGTGCGCGTGGAAATGAAGTTTTTCTTTGTGCCGAGTGCTCTGGCGTCAGGTTGTGTCCACGTTGAGAACCGTGTGATGGCCGTTCGCGGGCAAGCATTGCTCCTGCAAAATCGATCAGCATCTGCAGCAACAGGCTTGCTCGCGACGACGCGGTTTCAAATGGACAATGCATGTTGGTCCTGAACGTAGTGATAACGCGGTCGGCTTGCCTGTTGCGCAGGCTTCAGGAAACCCATCAGCGCGTGTCGACTGTCGCGGCAGGCGGCTTTGTGTTCCATGTCGAGAAAGTGGCCGGTCGCTTCCACCGTTGTAAACGAAGCGTGCGGCAGGTGGTTGGCAAATAACCGGGCGCCGTCGGCGGCGGTGTACTCGTCCCATTCGCCGTTAACGAACAACACCGGCACCTTGATTTTCTCTGAAGCCTTGAGAAAGTACTGCCGGTCACTGTGCAGCAGGTCGCTGATGTGGAAGTGCATCTGCCCATATTCGTGCTCGGCCAGACTGCTGACGTGGCGATAGTTGAACCGCTTGAACAGCGTCGGCAGGTGTTTGCCGATGGTGCTGTTGACCAGAGTGCCGACCCGGCCACCGTCCCGACTGCCGAGGTAATCGACCCCGCGCTCGAGGTAATCGAGCATGTGCGCGTTGATCTCCGGCGAGAAGGAACTGATCACTGCTTTTTCGATGCGTCGTGGCTGTTGGGCGAGGGCGACCAGCGTTGCGGCGCCACCCCAGGAAAACGACAGCACGTGTTCGGCGGCGAAGTGGTCGATCAACTCCAGGAGGATCTGCCCTTCGGCTTCCTTGGTCAGCATTTTCTCGTGCAGGTTGTGCGCCTTGGACCGGCCCGCGTAGGGCTGGTCGTAGCAGACTACGTTGAACTCCGGGTGCAGGTTTTTCACGGTTTGTGCAAACGACGCAGTCGTGGCCATCGAGCCGTTGACCAGAATAATGGTCTTCTCTGCGGCGTCTGCGCGATAGAACTCCGTGTAAACCCGAAACTGACCCTGTATATCCAGCACAGCGATTTCTGGCCTCATGTCATAAGACTCCTGGCAAGCGGGTATGCGCGCAAATCAGATTGCACGAGCTTTGTGACAGGTAGGCATATGCCTGAGAATTTCGGGGGCCCATGTCGATCCAGTGCAGTCCGGTCGACGGGTATTGTTATTGGCGGGCAGTCTGCCGGAGCAAGGCGGAACCTGAGGGTTCTCTACCGGCAAAAAGTTTCTTAGAGGTATGTGGTGACTCATCAGTCACATTTCGGCTGACGACCTGATTCAAGCAGGGGCCAAGGGACTTCGCAAGTGCCGTTGGTAAATTGTTCGACAACTCTGCTGAGCGGTAGGCTGCTTAGATCGATTCGATCTCGGCGGCGCTCAAAGGGCGGTATTCGCCGGGTTTCAGTGAAGGATCAAGCATGAGCGGGCCCATGCGCTCGCGATGCAGGCGCAGGACTTTGTTGTCGAAATGGCCGAACATCCGCTTCACTTGGTGGTAGCGGCCCTCGACGATGCTCAGGCGCGCCGTTTTCGGCCCCAGTACGTCCAGCTCGGCGGGCTGGGTGGTGAGGTCTTCGAACGCGAAGTACAAGCCCGCGTTGAACGTGGCGGCGTACTGCGGGCCAATCTCCTGATCGGTTTCAACGTAATACACCTTGGGCAGTTTGGTCTGCGGTTGCGTCAGGCGACGCGACCAGCTGCCGTCGTTGGTCATCAGCATCAGGCCGGTGGTGTTGAAGTCCAGACGGCCGGCGATGTGCAGATCGTCCTTGTCGGGCTCATGGATCAGATCGAGCACAGTCGGGTGTTCGGGATCGCGCGTGGCGCTGACGCATCCGGCCGGTTTGTGCAGCATGAAGTGGCGCAGCGGTTTGCCGGCTTGGAGGATTTCGTCATCGACCTCTATGCGACTGAATTCGCGCACCTCGGCATGGGGATCGCTGACGATTTTGCCATCGACCCGGACGCGCTTTTCCACCAGCAACAGACGAACCTGCTTACGGTTGAAGCAGGGCAGGTTGCTGAGGAATCGGTCAACACGCATGGCGAATGATCGGCAGGAAATGGCCGCGTATCTTACGTGATCGGCTTGGCAGCTGCTTGCAGCTGTGCTTCGACTTGAGCGCAGCGCGGGCACAGGCACGAAGCGTTACGCAACTCGGCCGGCAGTTTTTCCAGCACTGCCGGATCGATGCTGACGCTGTAGCACCAACACGCGCGAGCAGCGGTGCGCGGGTCGGCCAGGGTGCAGTCGTTGGAAGCGCCGCAGGCCGGGCAAAGGTCGGGGGTTTTCATGGTTGGTCATCATCACGGATGTATCAGGATTCTACACA
>JALYPE010000538.1 GCA_030856525.1 Pseudomonadota bacterium
CGCACATAGTGGTCGGCACCGAAGAAACGGGGCCGCCGCCAGTGCTCTCGCAGATTCGCAGTGCTGGCGTGCAGGTCGAGTTGTTTTCAGCGCAGCCCGATGTGCAGACCTTACAGACCAACTTGCAGCAGCTGGGCAAGTTGCTCGGTGCGCAGGACAGGGCGACGCAGTTGTATCAGGATTATCAACAGCGGCTTGAACAGCAGAAGATCCGCGTCACCAAAGCGCAGCTGACACAACCGTCTCCCGGTGTGTTGATGCTGCTGGGTCATGCTGGCGGCAAACCGCTGATCGCCGGTAAAGACACAGCTGCCGACTGGATGATTCAGCGGGCGGGCGGACACAATCTGGCGACACACAGCGGTTACAAGCCGTTTTCCACCGAGTCATTGATCAGTCTTGATCCCGAAATACTGGTGTTCGCGGACCGCACCCTGGCCGGCGAAGCGGCGCGTGCAGCGTTGTTCAAGGAAAACCCGATCCTCTCCTCAACCCGCGCAGCTCGCAACGCTCGCGTTATGGAACTCGATCCCACGTTGCTGGTTGGCGGGCTCGGGCCACGCTTGCCTGATGCGCTTGAAACACTGTCTGACGGTTTCTTTCCCGGCACTGCCGGGCAATGACAGTTCTGGTCAAACCGCGCACGTTGTTCATTGGCCTGAGCCTTCTGTGTTTGCTGGCGATCTGGCTGTCACTGGCGCTTGGACCGGTGAGCTTGCCGTTGTTCGACACACTGCGCGTTGGCTTGCGCATGCTCGGGCTGCCGATTGCAGCGGACGGTTTGGAGCAGGCTGAACTTATCCTCGGCCAGATTCGTTTACCGCGCACTTTGCTGGGGTTAGCGGTGGGTGGTGTGCTGGCGCTCTCGGGTGTGGCGATGCAGGGGCTGTTTCGTAATCCGTTGGCCGATCCGGGTTTGGTGGGGGTTTCAGGTGGTGCTGCATTAGGCGCGGCGGTGGCGATTGTCGGCGGCTCGTTGCTGGGTGGGTTGCCTGAATTCCTCGGGCCGTATCTGCTGTCGCTGTGTGCCTTCCTCGGCGGATTGGCCGTGACGGCATTGGTCTATCGTCTGGGCCGGACGAACGGCCGAACCGATGTTGCAACAATGCTCCTGGCCGGTCTTGCCTTGACAGCGCTGGCCGGTGCCATCGTCGGTCTGTTTACCTACCTGGCGGACGACGCGACGCTGCGCACGCTGACGTTCTGGAATCTGGGTAGTCTCAACGGCGCCAGTTATTCACGTCTGTGGCCGCTCTTGTTGATCAGCCTGGGTGTAGCGCTGTGGTTGCCGCGTCGGGCCAAGGCACTGAATGCCTTGTTGCTCGGAGAGTCGGAGGCCGGTCACCTGGGCATCGACGTTGAACGGCTCAAGCGCGAACTGGTGCTGTGCACGGCATTGGGAGTCGGCGCCGCCGTGGCGGCAGCGGGAATGATTGGTTTTGTCGGATTGGTCGTGCCGCACCTGGTACGACTGCTGTCTGGGCCCGATCATCGAGTGTTGCTGCCAGCCTCGATACTGGCGGGCGCCAGTCTGCTGCTGTTTGCAGATCTTGTAGCGCGTCTGGCACTGGCGCCGGCCGAACTGCCGATCGGCATCGTCACCGCGATGATCGGTGCGCCGGTCTTTCTGTATTTGCTGTTGCGAGGGCGAGCCTGATGCTGCGAACGCAGAACCTGCGCATCCGCCGGGGCGGCAACATCGTGTTGACGGACATCACGCTCGAGCTCCAGCCTGGAGAAATCCTCGGCGTCCTGGGCCCCAACGGTGCGGGCAAAAGCACGCTGTTGGGCGCCTTGTGTGGTGAGTTGCAAGCTGATCAGGCAAGCGTATGGCTCGATGAGCGCGAACTGCGTGACTGGACCGGTGTGCAACGAGCGCAACGCCTGGCTGTATTGCCGCAAGTATCAACCCTGGACTTCGCCTTCCGCGTCGAGGAAGTGGTGGGCATGGGGCGCTTGCCGCATCAAAGCGGCAAGGTGCGCGATGATGAAATTATCGCGGCGGCTTTGCAGGCCGCCGATGCCGGCCATTTGCAGGGCCGCAGCTACCTGGCGTTGTCCGGCGGCGAGCGCCAGCGTGTGCATCTGGCCCGCGTCCTGGCCCAGCTATGGCCAGGCGGAGCGGGACAGACGCTGTTGCTTGATGAACCGACCTCGATGCTCGACCCTTTGCACCAACACACCACGTTGCAAGCAGTGCGCGAGTTTGCCGACCGAGGCGCTGCAGTGCTGGTAATCCTGCATGATTTGAATCTGGCGGCACGCTATTGTGACCGCTTGTTGCTGCTGCAGGGTGGGCAGCCCGTAGCGCTCGATACGCCGGAACGGGTACTGCGCCCGGAATCACTGAAAGCCGTTTTCGGTCTGGAAGTGCTGGTACAGGCACATCCGGAGCGCGGGCATCCGCTGATCATCGCCCGCTGATCTGTTCAAAGAGGGAAGGGTATGCGTTTGATATTGATTGCGGCGCTGTTGCTGCTGAGTGCCTGTCAGCATGCACCACCACCGGTTGCTGGCGAAATCCGCGATCTGCGCAACGGACAGGCCATGACGCCACACGAGCTGATCGCGCAACTGGCCAAGCCTTCCCGTTTGATTGTGGGTGAGCAACACGACAATCGCGATCACCACGCGCTGCAGCTGTGGTTGTTACAGACGCTGGGACAGCAGCGACCTCAAGGCAGTTTGCTGTTGGAGATGCTCACGCCCGATCAACAACCCGAAGTAGACGCAGTGCGTCGTGCTTCTTCTGTGCCGGCTGATTTGCCCGGCGCGCTGGCCTGGCAGGAGGGGTGGGACTGGACGCTCTACGAGCCCGTGATCCGCTTTGCACTGAGTCAGCCCTATCCATTGCTGGCGGCCAACCTGGATGCTTTCGAGCTGCGCGCCTTTTATGCCAAACCCCTAACCTTGAGCGGCGCGCGATCGAATGCTGCCTCAGTCAAAAATGAGTTGCTGGCGCAAATCGGTGAATCCCATTGTGGCCTGCTGCCCAACGCGCAAATGCCGTCAATGCTCGCGGTGCAGCAACAACGTGATCGGCGCATGGCCGAACGCTTACTTGAGGCGCCGACACCGGCGGTGCTATTCGCCGGCGCTTACCATGCACGCAAGGACGTCGGTGTGCCCATCCATGTACTTGACCTGGGGGCGCCCGAAGCGCCAACGGTTTTGATGCTGACGCAGCAGGGCAGTGAGGTCACGGCGGCAATGGCTGATTACGTCTGGTACACGCCCGCCATGCCGGCTGTGGATTACTGCGCAGAGATGCGCAAGCAGTTCGAGAAGTAGCCGCAGTTTTCGGCAGGCAAAAAAAGACCCGACAAGAGCCGGGTCAAATAACCGTGATTAGCCTGA
>JALYPE010000579.1 GCA_030856525.1 Pseudomonadota bacterium
GCCTTTGGCAGCTGCGCCGCTTTCTGCCGGCTAAACGCATCGACGCGCCCGCCGAGCAAGCGCTGGATCCCGTGCGCGTGGCAGCGCTCGCCGAACTGGCGCTGATGCCCAAACCCTACGATGGCGCGCCCGCCGGGGCCTGGCTGCAGCAGCTCAACGGCTTGCTCAAGCGCCTGTGCCGCAACCATTATCCGTACAGTCAAAGCCACACCCTGAATGGGCGCAAATGGCTGGCGTTTCTCGACAATCGCTGCCCCGCCGCCGGCCTGACGCGCTGGATGATACTGGTTGAAGGCGCCTACAAACCGGAATGCAAACTCGACGACAAAGCCATCGCCGGCCTCACCCAGGCTGTCGATACGTGGATCCGCAAACATGTTTGAGTTCGCCTGGCCATGGATCTTCGCCCTGCTGCCGTTGCCTTGGCTGTTGCGCATCGTATTGCCGGCAGCCGACAGCGGCGAACCGGTGCTGAAAATCAGCTTCCTCAGCGATCTCGAAGGCCTCGCACGCCGCCGCGCCCGGGCCAATCTGCCGGCCTGGCGGCAACAGGCGCCATTCCTGCTGCTGTGGTTGTTGCTGCTGATCTCGGCGGCGCGCCCGCAATGGCTCGGCGAGCCGCTGCCCATCGCCGCCAGTGGTCGCGATTTGCTGGTGGCGGTGGATGTCTCCGGCTCCATGGATTTCCCCGACATGCAGTGGCAAGACGAGGAAGTCAGTCGCCTCGCGCTGGTGCAGCGCTTGCTCGGGGATTTCCTCGAAAGTCGTGAAGGCGATCGGGTCGGTCTGATCCTGTTCGGCAGCAAGGCATACCTGCAAGCGCCGCTGACATTCGACCGGCGCACCGTGCGCATTTGGCTGGACGAAGCCCGAATCGGCATTGCCGGCAAAAATACGGCGATCGGCGATGCGATTGGCCTGGCACTCAAGCGCTTGCGCCTGCGTCCGGCGCAGAGCCGGGTGTTGATCCTGGTGACGGATGGCGCCAACAACGGCGGCGAAATAGACCCATTGACGGCGGCACGTCTGGCGGCCCGCGAAGGCGTGAAAATTTATCCGATCGGCATCGGCGGTGATCCCGAGCAAAGCGGCACGGCGGGCTTGCTCGGCATCAACCCAAGTCTGGACCTCGATGAGTCGTCCTTGAAAGCAATCGCGCAGGTTACCGGCGGCCAGTACTTCCGGGCCCGCGATGGCCAGGAACTGCAAGCGATCAAGGAAACCCTCGATCAACTGGAACCGGTGACCCAACAACCGACCCAGGCGCGCCCTGCCCAGGCGTTATATCACTGGCCCCTGGCGCTTGCGTTGCTGCTGAGCATGTTGCTGGTGGTGCGCGAACGCTGGCCGCATAACCCGGTACAGCGACTGTTTACCAAGGACTTGTTTTTGCAAGCGCAACTGCCGGACTGGCGCCAGCGGCTCAACCGCTTGCGTCTGCGGAGGCGCAAGTGAGCGTGATCTGGCCGTATTGGTTCCGCCCGTGGTGGTTGCTGCTGTTGCCGGTGCTTGGCTGGTTGCTCTGGCAGCTTTGGCATCGGCAAAAGCGCGCCGGGCGCTGGCAAATGATCCTGCCGCCAGCCTTTCATGCGGCCTTGCTCAGTGGCGGCAATGGTCGCGAGAGCAAATTGCCTTGGGTCGCCCTTGGTGTGGGCTGGGTATTGACCGTACTGGCCCTGCTGGGGCCGAGTTGGGAGCGCGTCGAGCAAACCAGCCAGAAACCGGCCGATCCACTGGTGGTGATCCTTGAGCTGACCCCGGAAATGCTCGCCACCGACGTTGCGCCCAATCGCTTGGAACAAGCCCGACGCAAAGTCTTCGACTTGCTGCAGCGGCGCAGCGACGCCCAGACAGCCATCATCGTCTATTCCGGCAGCGCGCACACGCTGGTGCCGCTGTCGGACGACCTTCAGACCAGTCGCAACCTGCTGGATGCGCTCAAACCTTCGCTGATGCCGGCTGCCGGTCATCGCGCCGATCTCGCCGTGCGCAAAGCTCTCGCACTGCTGAACCAGGCAGCACTCGGTGACGGTCGGATCCTGCTGATCGGTTCGTCGCTGAATGAACTGGAGCGCGAAGGTATTCACCTGGCGTTAAAGGGCAAGTCCACGCAATTCCTGATGCTGGGAATCGGCACGCGCGAAGGCTCACCGATTACCCAGGAAGACGGCAGTTTCCTCAAGGATGAACTGGGCGCAATCCTCGTGTCGCGCCTGGACGAGCCCGGCCTGAAGACCTTCGTTGACGGCGTCGATGGACGCTATCGCCATACCCGTCTGGAAGACACCGATCTGCGTGCGCTGGGTCTGTTCGACGGGCCGCGCCATCTGCGCAATGATGGGCAGACCGTGCGTCTCGACACCTGGGCCGATCAGGGTTACTGGCTGTTATTGCCGCTGTTGCTGCTCGCCGCGTGCGCCGGTCGCCGTGGCTGGCTGTTCTGTTTGCCCCTGTTGTTTTTGCTACCTCAACCGAGCTACGCCTTCGACTTCGAAGACTTGTGGTTGCGACCCGATCAGCGCGGGCTGCACCTGCTCAGGCAGAAACAACCGGCCGCCGCCGCGCAACACTTCGAGGATGCGCAATGGCAAGGCGTGGCGCTGTATGAGGCCGGCGATTACAGTGGCGCCGCCCAGCGCTTCGCCGAAGGCAAGGATGCGTACGCCCACTACAATCGTGGCAATGCCCTGGCCAAAAGCGGCGAACTGGAGGCCGCGCTCGATGCCTATGAGCAAGCCCTGGAACGCCAACCGGATTTGCGCCCGGCGCTGACCAACAAGGCGCTGGTGGAAAATCTGCTGAAGCATAAAAACACTGTGCCGCCGGTTGAGCCGGACGAGCCACCGGCCGATGAGATCCCGTCGGAGCAAGAACCGCTCCCCGGCGCCGCGACGCAGCCCTCGAGCGAGGGCGAAACGGCTGTGGATGCCGGTCCGCCGCCGCCCGACACTGAGCGCCCGACCACTGCACCGCCAAAACCGGGCAGCAATGAAGTCCCGGGCAGCGAGCTGGGCGACGAACAGCACACCAGCCCACCCCTGCGTCCGGCCACTGACAGCATCGACGGCGAACAACAACAGGCGCTGGAGCAATGGTTGCGCAAAATTCCGGACGATCCGGGTGAATTGCTCAGACGCAAATTCTGGTACGAACAGCAACAACTTCAGGATCAGGAAAAAACCCGATGACCCGCTTCACGATGTTCATGCTGGCGCTGCTGCTGTGCACTACTCAGGTACACGCTGTGGGCCTGGTTGCCAGTGTCGACCGCAGTCGTCTGTATTCGGGCGAGACGGTCGAGTTGACGCTGGAATCCACTGACGTGACGCAATTCGGCAAACCCGATCTGGCCGCGCTCGAGCCGCAGTTCGAAGTGCGTGGCACGCGGCAGGTCAACCAGTTGACGACCATCAACGGCGACTCTGGCGCCACCACGCGTTGGATCGTCACTCTGCTGCCGCGCCAGAACGGCACCGTGGTTATCCCGTCGCTGCAGCTGGAGGACGGCCGAAGTGAGCCGATCACCTTGCAAGTGCTTGAAAGCGATACCGAGGACAACACGGGAAAACTGGCACCGGTGTTCATCGAGGCCAGTCTCGATCAGACCAGCGTTTATGTGCAGGCCCAGGCCATCCTGACCCTGCGTATCTACCATTCTGTCTCGCTGTACGACGACAGCAGCTTGACCCCGTTACAGGTTCCCGATGCGCGCATCGAGCAGCTCGGAGACTCGCGCACCTATGAAAAAGACATCAAGGGCGTGCGTCACGGAGTGATCGAGATGCGCTACGCGATCTACCCGCAACACAGCGGGCCACTGAGCATTCCGGCGCAGGCGTTCAGCGCCACACTGGTCGATACCAAACCGGCGCAGGATGCCGAGTCGCCAAAATCGGGGAAAATGCTGCGCGTCAGCTCCAGCGAAATGTTGCTCACGGTCAAAGCCAAACCCGACAGTTACCCGGCGGACGCGCCATGGCTGCCGGCCCGCAGCGTAAGCCTGAGTGAAAGCTGGAACCCGGAGCCGGAACAGGCTCAGGCTGGCGACTCGCTCACCCGCAGCCTGACGCTCAAGGCCGAGGGCCTCTCCAGCGCACAATTGCCACCGTTGCCGGCCACCGACATCAACGGCCTGCGGCGATATCCGGATCAGCCGCTGCTGGTCAATCAGGACAGCGAACGCGGGTTGATCGGCAGTCGCGAAGACCGTGAAGCGCTGGTGCCTGTCCGCGGCGGCGAGCTCGAGTTGCCCGCCGTGGACGTGGTCTGGTGGAACACCCTCGAAGATCACCTGGAACACACCAGCCTGCCCGCCAGGACCTTGCAAGTGGCGAACAATCCAAGCCTGACGGTCGACACGCCGGCCAGCACGATGGCAATCACCCCTGCTACCGACAGCGACACGCTGTGGCGCTGGCAGTTGACCAGCCTGATTCTGCTCTGCACCACACTGTTGGGCTTCGGCCTCTGGTGGCGTGCACGCTGGCAACCGGCGATCCTGCGCGCCGCGCATGCGGGCCCGAGCACGCGCACGGTGCTTGACGAGCTCAAACGCGCCTGCCTGGCCAACGACTCCCACGCCACCCGCCAGGCCCTCGACGCCTGGGCCCGGCAACAACCGGAAACCCTCGCCGACATGGCAGCACGCTTCGTACCACTGTCCGACGCACTGGATGGTTTGAACGGCGCGCTATACAGCGAGACCGGCCAGCATTGGCAAGGCGAAGACCTGTGGCGGGCAATCCGCGCGATCCCCACGGCTGAGGGCGTTCAGGATCCGCTGAATGACAGCGGGCTGCCGCCGTTGTATCCGAAATAACCACTATCAGCGACTGAGTCGTATCTCGTCGTCCAGCTTCAGCGCCTGCAAAAAAGCGCGGTCATGGGAGACGACGATCAGTGCTCCCTGGTATTGATCCAGCATTTGCTCAAGGGCGATTTTACTGGGCAGGTCCAGATGATTGTCCGGCTCATCCAGCAACAGCAATTGCGGCGGCTGCCGAGCATACAATTGCGCAGCCAGTGCTATTTTCAGCCGTTCGCCGCCGCTCAAATTACAGGTCTTGAGCGTCGCCCGGTCTGCATCAATGCCCATCTGCGCCAACCGGGTTCGGGCTTCGGCTTCGGGCAACTCTGAATTACTTTCATAGAGCCATTGCACCGCCGTGCGGTCGGGGTATCGCAATCCGGCGTGTTGATCCAGCCAGCCGACCTGGCAACTGCAAATGATTTCGCCTTCGCGCACCGGCAGTTGGCGGGCGATCACTTGCAACAGGGTCGACTTGCCGCTGCCATTGGCGCCCGCGACGGCCAGGCGCATCGGCCCCGTGAGCGTCAGATTGACTGGCGCCGCATGACCAAATGGCAACACGACGTCCCTTAACTGCACGAGTAACTTGCCGTGGGGAACGGAGCTTTCGGGAGACAGCATCATCCGCTGGATCTCCGGCGCACAGCGCGCACGCGCCTCGGCGATGCGCATTTGCTGCTGCTCCCGAGCGAGCTGTTGATTGAGGCGCAATTTTCCCTGACTGTTTTCACTGCGCTCTTTTTGAGCGTTGGTAATCAACCTGGTCTGACTGCCGTCTCGAGCCTGACGATCCCCGCGAGCATTACGCCGCTGCTGACGTTCCATCTGCACGACCATCTCGCGTTGCTCACGCCTGGCCTGCGTCCGCTCGCCTTGCAGTGCCGACTGCAACGACTGCTGTTCCTGTTCGCGTGCCGCCGCATATTCACTGTAGTTGCCGCCATACACCGCCAGCCCCAAGGATGAGAGCTCAACGATTTCATTGACGTGTTCCAAAAGTCCGCGGTCGTGGCTTATCAATACTAGGCCGTTAGGCCAGCGATCGATCTGTTGCGCGAGTTTTTCTTGCTGATCAGCGTCCAGGTGATTGCTCGGTTCATCGAAGATCAGCCAGTCGGCCCGGGATAGCCACGCACCCATCAGCGCCACACGCTGGCGTTCACCGCCACTGAGCGCGTCAGTGCGAGAGTCGGCATTCAAACGCCCCAGACCGATCTTTTCCAGCTCGGCCTCAAGGCGCGCGGCGCAATCCCATTGATCGACCGCCAGCGCGTGGTCGGCATCGTCCCGGCTACCTTGGGTAATACGCTGCAACGCCGCCAGAATTGGGGCGACACCCGCGAGTGAGGCAACAGTGGGATAGCGCTCGGCTTCCAGTAACTGCGCCACGGCGTAAATCTGCCCTTCGCGACGGACGGTGCCGCTGGCGGGTGGTTGCTCCCCCGTCAGGAGCCTGCCAAGCATTGACTTGCCACAGCCATTGGCGCCGACGATTCCCGTGACCCTGGTATTGAAGATGTGGTTCAAGTGATCGAACAGCACGCGCCCGTCGGGCAGGTTGTAAGACACTTGATCAAGTTGAAGTAATCGCGAGGTCATGACTCTTCCTTAAGCATTCACGCCTGAGCGTGAAGTATTACCGTATTGCCCGATGATGCCTCATCACCGTCGAAACCAGCAAAGAAGGCGCAACCCAATCCACTCTGTTTACCAGTAAACTCTCTCACCTTTCGCCGCCTTCAATTTCCTCGCGGCCATTACCTCATATCCCACGGAGTTTGCCTTGCGTCTGTTTCACACCTCCGACTGGCACCTTGGGCAGAACCTGCACGGCCAGGAACGCGATTTCGAGCACGGTTGTTTTCTCGACTGGCTGCTGCGTCAGCTGAAGCTGGATCAGCCTGATGCGCTGTTGATCGCCGGCGATATTTTTGACACGGTCAACCCGCCGGTAAAAGCCCAGGAACGCCTCTACGATTTCATCGTCAGTGCCCATGAACAACAGCCGAAGCTGACCATCGTGATGATCGCCGGCAACCACGATTCCGGCTCGCGCATTGAATTGCCGGCGCCGTTGATGCGCCGTTTGCGGACACATGCGCTCGGTCGCGTGTTGTGGCTGGACGACGGGCAGCTGGATGCCGAGCGTCTGCTGCTGCCATTGCCGGACGCCAAGGGCAAAACCGTTGCCTGGTGCCTGGCGCTACCGTTCCTGCGCCCTGCCGAAGTGACTGGCGCACATTTGGGCGACAACTATTTGCGCGGCATTGGTCAGGTTCACGAATGGCTGATCGCCGCCGCAAATGCCAAGCGCAAGAAAGGCCAGGCGTTGATTGCCATCAGCCACGCGCACATGGCCGGCGGCTCGGTATCGGAAGATTCCGAGCGCAGCCTGATCATCGGCAATGCCGAAGCGCTGCCCGCCAGCCTGTTCGGGCCGACCATCAGTTATGTCGCGCTTGGGCATCTGCACAAGCCGCAGAAGGTCAACGGTGAAGAGCGCATTCGCTACAGCGGCTCGCCGATTCCGCTGTCGTTTTCCGAAATCGGTTATCAGCACCAGATCCTTGATATTCAGCTCGACGGCGAGACCCTGGTCAGCGTCGTACCCAAGCTCATACCCCGCGCCGTCAACCTGCAACGCATCGGCCCTTCGCCTCTGGCGGACATCCTGTTGCAGCTGGCCGACCTGCCGAACATTGATCTGTTGGCCGACATTCAGCGTCAACCGTGGCTGGAAGTCCGCGTTCGCCTCGACGAACCGCAACCCGACTTGCGCCATCAGGTCGAAACCGCGCTGCAAGGCAAAGCGGTACGGCTGGTGCGAATCGCCGCCGAATACGCTGGCAGTGGCGGCCGCGATGGTGCCGATGATGGCACCAGCCTGATCGAGCTGGATCAGCTGACACCGCAGGAGCTGTTCAGTCGCGCCTGGCTGGACAACTACGGCAGCGAGGTCGACGAACAAACGCTGAAGGACTTTGCCGAGCTGTTGCAGGACGTGCAGATGGAGAGCGAACAGCCATGAAAATCCTCGCGATCCGTTTGAAGAACCTCGCCTCGCTGGCCGGGCCATTTGAAATCGACTTCACGGCTGAACCGCTGGCGAGTGCCGGTTTGTTCGCGATCACCGGACCGACCGGCGCCGGCAAAAGCACGCTGCTCGATGCCTTGTGCCTGGCGCTGTTCGGCGCGGTGCCGAGGCTGAGCAACGCGCAGGTCTCGGCCAAGGCACCGGACGCTGATGGCGAAATCAGCACTGGCGACCCTCGCACATTGCTGCGGCGCGGCACGGGTGAAGGTTATGCCGAGGTGGATTTCGTCGGCATTGACGGCCGTCGCTACCGGGCGCGCTGGGAAGCCAATCGCGCCAGGGAAAAGGCTGGCGGCAAGCTGCAGCCCAGTCGCCAGAGTTTGCGCGACATCGATCAGGACCAACTGCTCGCCAGTCAGAAAGTCGACTTCAAGACCCAGCTCGAAGCCGTGCTGGGCCTGAATTTCGAGCAGTTCACCCGCGCCGTTCTGCTTGCCCAAAGTGAATTCAGCGCCTTCCTCAAGGCCAACGATAACGAACGCAGCGAACTGCTGGAAAAGCTCACCGACACCGCGCTGTACACGCGCTTGGGGCGTCGCGCCTTCGACAAGGCCAAAGACGCTCGCGAACACCATAAGCTCCTGCAGGACCAGGCTACGGGTGTAACGCCGCTGTCGCCCGAAGCCCGCGCTGAACTGGATGAGCGTTTCAACGAGGCGCAGCAGCAGCTCAAGACGCAACAGGCGCAACTTAAACAACTTGAGCTGCAACACACCTGGCTCAAGGAGCTGCGCCAGCTGCAGGACGAGCAACAGAGCGCTGCCGAACAACTGACCAGCGCTCAACAGCATTGGGAGAGCCTGGCAACTGATCGCCTGAAGTTGACGCGCCTGGAGCAACTCGCGCCGCAACGCCACCAGTTTGCTCGCCAGAGCGAACTCAGCGCCCAGCTCACCCCGCTGGCCGCGCAAATGCGGGAGCACAGCCGCCAGCAAACCGAGCTGAACCAACGCCGTGCGCAGCTTGAACAAAGCCTGACCACCGCACAAACCGCACTGGCCGAAGCACAGACACGTCACACGGCCAGCGCTCCGCTTCTGCGTCAGGCGTTCGAAGCACAGAGCACCCTCGCCCGCCTCGGTAAAGACGCGAGCCTGAGTGCCGAGCGCAAGCAACAGGCAGAACGGGCGTGCGCCGAAGGCCAAAGCGCGATTCAGGCGTTGCTCGACCAGCAGCAGCGCGTGGCCGAGCGTTTGCAGCAGATCGCCGCAGAACTTGCGCACAGTGCGCACCTTGCGCCACTCAGCGACGCCTGGAACGCTTATCGCGATCGGCTGCAGCAACTGATGTTGATCGGCAATCGCCTCAACAAGGGCCAAGCGGAACTGGCTTCGCTGGAACACAACGCCGCCCGCTGCGCCGAACAGCTGGCCGCGCAGAAACAGCAACTGGAAGTCCTCTACAAAGAGGCCGGCGCCGAGCCGGAAGCCGTTGCCGAACAAATTCAGTTGCTGGGTAATTTGCTGCAGGACAACCGCAAGCAATTGCGCGCTTTCGAAGAACTGTCTCGACTGTGGGCCAGCCAGCAAGACCTCGACAAGCGTGGCGCCGAACTGCAACAGCGCCAGCTCACCGCCCAGCAGGAACGCGAGCGCCTGACTCAGGACGGGGTCAAGACCAAAGCCGCGTTGACCGTTGCCGAACAGACGTTGAGCGTCACCCGCGAATTGCTCGAACGTCAGCGTCTGGCCCGCAGCGCCAGTGTCGAAGAATTGCGCGCGCAGTTGCAGGACGATCAGCCGTGCCCGGTGTGTGGCAGCCCCGATCATCCTTATCATCAGCCTGAAGCCCTGCTGCAAAGTCTCGGTCGGCATGATGAAAGCGAACAGGCCAATGCCCAGAAAGCGGTGGATACGCTCAAGGAACAGCTGACTGACCTACGCACCGAAGTCGGTGGCGTGATTGCTCAACAGAAAGAGTTGTTGCAACAGCAGGAACAGCTCGCGACCCAGCAACAGGGCCTGACGCCGAGCTTTGAAGCGCACCCGTTATCGACGCAGCTGCTGGCTCAGGATGGCGTAAAACGCGATGCCTGGCTGACCCAGCAAAACAATCAATTGGCCCAGAGCATCAGCCAGGACGAGCAGCGGCAAACCGCCCTGCTCACCCTGCAGCAGGAGGCGGCGCGCCTTCAACAGCAATTGCGCAATGCCGAAACCGTCAGTCAGCGGGCCAGTCAACACCTGACCAACCAGCAGCGCGAGCTGAGCAGTGATCGCCAGCGTCTGAACGAGGAACTGAATGCGTTCAGCACGCTGTTACCGGCCGATACCCTCGAAGCGTTGCGCAGCGAACCGGCGGCAACGTTCCTGCAGCTTGACCAGCAAATCGCGCAGCGCCTGCAACAACTCGATCAGCAGCGCGACGAACACAGCGAGCAACAGCAACGCCAGCAGACACTGGAAAAAGAGCAGGATCGCCAGCTGACCCGGGCGCAGCACCTCGAAGCCGCGCAGCAACAATTCGCCGCGCTGACCGAGCAGCAGCAGGCCTGTCAGCAAACCCTTGCGCAGTTGCTGGGCGAGCACAGCAGCGCCGAGCAGTGGCAGCTGCAACTGGATCAGGCCGTCGAGCAGGCCCGCAGTGCCGAAGCGAGTGCCGGTCAGGAACTGCAAAGCGTGCGCACCCGACTGGTGCAACTGGCCGCTGAACTCAAGGCCCAGGAGGATCGCAATGAGGCTCTGGCCCGCGAGGACCGCGATCTGAGCGGCAAGATTGCTGATTGGCGGGCGCTGCATCCGGAGCTCGATGATGGCGGTCTGGAAGCATTGCTGAGCGTGGACGATCAACAGGTCAGCGACCTGCGTCAGCACTTGCAGCAAAGCGAAAAAGCGATCGAACAGGCCAAAGTCAGAGTGCAGGAGCGCGATCTGCGACTGCTCAATCATCAGGCGCAGCACAATGGCAACCTCGATGCCGAACAACTGGCCAGCGCACTGGCCGAACTGCAAAACCTGTTTACCGGCAGCGAACAGCGTTGCGCCGAATTGCGTGCCGAACAGGCCGAGGATCAGCGTCGGCAGAATGCCAATCAGGCGCTGGCCCAGCAAATCGCCGAGGCTTACGCCGAATATCAACGCTGGGCACGTTTGAATGCGCTGATCGGGTCGGCCACCGGCGATACCTTCCGCAAGATCGCCCAGGCTTACAATCTCGACTTGCTGGTGCATCACGCCAACGTTCAGTTGCGGCAACTGGTACGGCGCTATCGCTTGAAGCGCGGCGGCAGCATGTTGGGCTTGCTGGTGATGGACACCGAGATGGGCGACGAACTGCGTTCGGTGCATTCGTTGTCCGGGGGTGAAACCTTCCTGGTGTCGCTGGCGCTGGCGTTGGGTCTGGCGTCGATGGCTTCCAGCACGCTGAAGATTGAATCGCTGTTTATCGACGAAGGATTCGGCAGCCTCGACCCTGAATCCCTGCAACTGGCCATGGACGCCCTTGACGGCTTGCAGGCTCAGGGGCGCAAGGTTGCAGTGATATCCCACGTGCAGGAAATGCATGAACGGATTCCCGTGCAGATCCAGGTCCATCGCCAGGGCAATGGCCTGAGTACGCTGGAGGTGAAATGAATACGCTGTATTCCTTCCGCCGCTGCCCGTACGCCATGCGCGCCAGAATGGCCCTGCGTTACTGCGGGGTCGCGGTGGACATCGTCGAGGTCAGCCTGAAAGCCAAACCTGCTGAAATGCTCGCACTGTCGAGCAAAGGCACGGTGCCGGTGTTGAGTGTTGACGGCGAAGTGATCGATGAAAGCCTGGCGATCATGCGCTGGGCGCTGGGCGCTGGCGCAGCACGATCCGCAGGACTGGTTGCTCAAGGAAGACCCTGTCGGGCAAGCACGCATCGCCGAACTGATCGAGCACAATGATCAGGTGTTCAAGGTGCATCTCAATCGCTACAAATATGCAGAACGATATCCTGAGCAGCCGATGGAAGTTTATCGCGCCGAAGGCGAGGTGTTTTTGCGCAGGCTGGAGGGGTTGCTGGAGGGGCGTGATTATCTATTGGCTGAACATCCGAGCCTGGCGGATGTGGCGCTGATGCCGTTCGTACGGCAGTTCGCGCATGTCGATCGCGAGTGGTTTGCACAGACGCCGCATGTTCGGTTGCAGACATGGTTGCAGCGGTTTCTGCTGTCGGATTTGTTCATCAGTGTTATGCAGAAGTAAACACACCGATTTCTGTAGGAGCAAGCCTTGCCCGCGATGGGGCCTTCAAGACCGCTAAAGCATCGCGGGCAAGCCTTGCTCCCGCCGAGGGTGTGATGGCTGAGATCAAGCGAACACTTCGCACATCTGCAACACCGAGCAATCCACCTGGAACGGGCCGAAGAAATCCACTTCCCGTTTGATCGGCGGGTTGCCGGCCAGTAGCCCCATGGCCTTGGCGGTGTCTATCGCGTGGGCCAGATTGTGGTTGGCCTCTATGGCGCGGGCCACCGAGCCTGCCGAGCTGTGACCGATACCTAAAAGCGCAGAGCCATTGGTCATGAACGCCAGGAAAGCAATCACCCAGAGTTTCCCTCCTTTCATGATCCCCCGACTCCTGCGAGTTCAGCCCGATCTACCAACACACTTTGAGTGCGATGATCAAACTGGATACCGGGGTGAGCCACCTGGATCGGTGCTTCGAATTCGTGTTCGGTCTGAGCCGCAATGCTGACACCCAGGACCATGACCAGGTACAGACCGATGGCCAGGTAGGCGCCGCGTTTGGCAGAAGAGAGGATTGCGCTGGCCATGGTGTTCTCCCGTGGACATGTTTTTTGATGTCCACAGAATCGATCAAAAAAGCCGTGGCAACCACTCAGGGTTATCCATAGTAACCATCAGCTTCATTGATCATTGAACCGGTCTATCTGGGCCTTTGAAGAAATTGATCGGACCCGCTCCCGACCCTGGGAGCAGGTTGAAATGCAGGTGGGAATCAGACGAAAACGCGTTATGCAGGAGCGACCTCACTCAACGTTTCCCGAATTTACTTCAGGCCGCGCAAGTGACTTCGCTCCTGCATAAAGGGTGCAGGATTTACATTTCAGGCTTGGGTTTTGTGATCCAGCGCTGCGTAGAAGTTGGCGCTTTGTTGCAGGTATTTTTGCGTGTAGCTCTGGGCGTGGGATTTTTTGTCGCTGAGTTCAACGTTGGCACTGGCGGGCAATGCGACGGTGGCAGAGATAGCGGAAGCAGCGATTACAGAGAAGAGATTGAAGTTCATGGCGGTAGTCCTCGAAGTCAGTTGGCTTGCTTGCCCGGTGGGGCCGTGAAGCAAACTTAACCTTCGAGGGTTAACCCTTGAAATGCTTTGTAGCACTTCTACATATCAGCCGCATTGATACAAGCATGCAGGCCCCATCAACCGGGGCCTGCGGCTTATTGACGCAGCAAAAACTTCAAATCACTCGGGGCATCAATCGGAAGTTTCTGCACGGTTTTGCCCAGTACACCACTTTTGGCATCGCGCTCGACTACTAGAATCTGATTACTTTTCTGATTGGCGATCAGCAGGAACTTGCCGCTGGGGTCGAGGCTGAACTCGCGGGGGTGATCGCCTTCCACTGAGCGCCGCTGCAGCTCTTTGAGCTGCCCCGACGCGGGGTCGATGGCAAACACCAGCAGCTGATTAGCCGTGCCGCGATTGCTGACATACAGAAACTTGCCATCGGCCGACGCATGCAGTGCTGCCGCGGCTTTATCCGAATTGGGCTGTCCCGCAGCCAGATCGACCAACTGCGTTTGTTCAAGCTTGCCATCCTGATAATCGAACACGGCAATCTGCGCACTCATTTCCATGGTCAGCCACGCGTGTTTGCCATCGGCACTGAACAACAGATGACGCGGCCCGCTGCCCGGCGGCAGCTGTACGAATGGCGGTGTGGCGGCGGTCAATGGCCGTTCGGGATTGGCTTTCGGATCGAAGCGATACACGAACACCTTGTCCGCGCCCAAGTCATTGGAGAACACAAATTTGCCGTCCGGCGACGAGACCGTCGAATGCACGTGCGCCGACATCTGCCGCTCGGGGTTGACCCGGCTCGGTGTATGGCTGCTCATCTGCACCACACTTTTGAGCTGGCCGTCTGCGCCCACCGGTAATACCGCCAGCGTGCCACCCGGATCTTCGACCACGGAGTAATTGCTGACGAACAAATGACTGGCGTCCGCGCTGTGGCTCGAATGGGTTGGCTCATTGCCCAGGCTCTGCACCTGATTGATCAGGCTTAACGCATGGGTCTTGGGGTCGATCGCATAACTGCTGACGCGCCCTACCGGATCCGCCTGCCCCGGGCCGTTTTCGTTGACCGCGAACAGGTAGCGCTGATCCTTCGAGATCGTCAGCCAGGATGGGTTTTCGCTTTTGATCACTTGCACCGGTTTGGCGTCGATGTGACCGGTAGCGGCGTCGAAACTCAGGCGATAAATACCCTCGCTATGGCCCGCCGTGTAGGAGCCGACCAGCAGGTCGTAGCGCTCATCGGCAACCGCCTGCACACCCATCGCGCCGACGCTGCCGGCAATCAATAGCGGCCAGAAGTTACGCATCCTCATTCGTTTCGTCCTCGTCGTCACCACCACCGAAGGCTTCCATAGGCACTAGTCGGTGTTCGCCCGAATCCCCGGTGATGATCCAGCTCTTCAAATCAGGATCGAAGGTTGCAGCCTGAATCTGCGCCATGCTGAACTCCCAGCGTTTGAGCGCGCGGCCGTCCATGCATTCGATGTGCAGGTTGTCGTCTTCATCGAGAGAAAAATCGAACGCGTGCAGGCCGTCGATTTCGAGCATGTCGCAGGTTTCGAGGGATTTGAGCAGGGAGTCGGTGTCGGCAGTCATGGCAGTCAATCTTTGGAGAGGAAAGACGCAATGATAGCGCATGCCCGCAGCGAAGCTAATGAGCAACACCGGTCCAGAATGTGGGAGAGGGCTTGCTCGCGAAGGTGGAGAATCAGCCGACAGAGGTGTCGAATGAAAAACCGCTTTCGCGAGCAAGCCCGCTCCCACAAAGGTTTCGCGTTCCTACGCGGAACGTGGAACGATCAGCCATCAGGGTCCAGACTAGATCGCGTCGCGCGACGGCACGCCATCCACCAGGCGCTGGATGCGCAGCGGGTTAGCGTTTTTCAACGCGTCCGGCAGCAGGCTGTCGGGGTAGTTCTGGAAACACACCGGCCGCAGGAAACGGTCGATGGCCAAGGTGCCGACCGACGTGCCGCGCGCATCGGAGGTGGCCGGGTACGGCCCGCCGTGCACCATCGAATCGCAGACTTCCACACCGGTCGGGTAGCCGTTCAGCAGGATCCGGCCGACCTTTTGTTCCAGCAACGCGGTCAATTCGCCGAACTGCTCGAAGTCTGCCGGCTCACCGATGATCGTGGCGGTCAGCTGGCCGCGCAACCCGTTCAAGGCTGCACTCAATTGCGCCTGGTCCGCCACTTCGACGAACACGGTGGTCGGACCGAACACCTCTTCCTGCAGCACTTCATCGCCGTCAATCAGCAGGCTGACGTTGGCCTTGAACAGTTGCGGCTGCGCCTGATTGCCTTCCTGCGCACGACCGGCCAGATGCTCGATGCCGGGATGCGCGAGGAGTTTTTGCAGGCCTTTGCCGTAGCTGCCCAACGTGCCGGCGTTTAGCATGGTTTGCGCCGGTTGATCGCCGATCAGTTGCGCAACCTGCTGCGCGAATGCGCTGAATTCAGGCGAGCGAATACCGATCACCAGGCCAGGGTTGGTGCAAAACTGCCCGCAGCCCTGAACCACCGAAGCCGTCAAGTCACGCGCCACTGTTTCTGCACGGGCTTTCAGCGCCTGCGGCAAGACGATCACCGGGTTGATGCTCGACATCTCGGCAAACACCGGAATCGGCTGCGAACGCGCCGCCGCCATGTCGCACAGCGCACGACCGCCCTTGAGCGAGCCGGTAAAGCCGACTGCTTGAATCGCCGGGTGCTTGACCAGCGCTTCACCGACGCCGGCGCCATAAATCATGTTGAACACGCCGGCCGGCATGCCGGTTTTTTCCGCAGCGCGGGTCAGTGCACACGCGACCAATTCGGCGGTGGCCATGTGTCCACTGTGGGCCTTGAATACAACAGGGCAACCGGCGGCCAACGCAGAGGCGGTGTCGCCGCCCGCCGTGGAAAACGCCAGCGGGAAGTTGCTTGCACCGAACACGGCAACCGGGCCAAGGCCGATGCGGTATTGACGCAGATCCGGACGCGGCAACGGCTGGCGCTCGGGCAACGCCTGATCGATCCGCGCGCCATAAAAATCACCGCGACGCAGCACCTTGGCGAACAGGCGCATCTGGCCACTGGTGCGACCGCGCTCACCTTGAATGCGTCCGGCCGGCAGTGCCGTTTCGCGGCAAACCACAGCAACGAAGTGGTCGCCCAGAGCGTCCAGCTCATCGGCGATCGCATCGAGAAACTGCGCGCGACGTTCGGCACTCAGGCTGCGATAAGCCGGGTACGCGGCAGCGGCGGCTTTGGCGGCGGCGTCGACTTCTTCCGGGGTGGCCTGGTAAAACTCATGTGGCAACGGCTCGCCGGTCGTGGCGTCGACGCTTTGCAGTGTCTGGGAGCCGGCGGCGCTGCGCTGGCCGCCGATGTAGTTGTGGCCAAGAATGCTGGTCATGAAGTTCTCCTTAAAGAGTGCCGATGGTGCCGGGTTCGTATGACGCTTCGACAGGCATGATGCCATTGATCAACGGCGCACCGAACTCGGCCTGGCTTATCTCGAACACGTCGCCCGGCTGCGTGCGAATGCCGTCGGCGAACGACAGCGTCGCAGTGCCGAAAAAATGGATATGCACATCGCCCGGTCGCAGGAACTGACTGTACTTGAAGTGGTGGTACTCGAGGTTCTCGAGACTGTGGCACATGTTCGCTTCGCCACTGAGAAACTCGTTCTGCCACAACACTTCACCGTCACGCAGGATGCGGCTGGTGCCTGCCAGATGTTGAGGCAGTTCACCGACCCGAAGTTCCGGACCATAACTGCAACTGCGCAATTTCGAGTGAGCAAGGTACAGGTAATTCTTGCGCTCCATGACGTGGTCGGAAAATTCATTGCCCACGGCAAATCCGAGGCGATACGGCTTGCCGTCGTGGCCGATCACGTAGAGACCGCTGAGTTCGGGCTCTTCTCCCGCGTCCTCGGCGAACGGTGGCAGCGGAAACGGTTGGCCCGGGCGCACGACAATGCTGCCGTCGCCTTTGTAGAACCATTCCGGTTGTACGCCAGCCTGCCCCGCTGCAGGTTTACCGCCCTCCACTCCCCATTTGAATATGCGCATGGTGTCGGTCATCGCCGTCTCGTCGCCGGCCTGCTGGTGCATCTTGTCCCGCGCCGAGGCGCTGCCCAGATGAGTCAGGCCAGTGCCGCTGACCAGCATGTGCGCTGGGTCCGGGTGATCCAGCGGCGGCAGGATGCGCAGGTCGGCCAGCAGTTGCGCGTAGTCATGGGCAATGCCCAGGCCCAACGCTTGCACATGCTGCTCGAGGTTGACCCCGGCTTCGATCGCGGCGAGCGCAAGATCGCGCACCGTGCGCGCGTCCTGAACTTCATGAACCCGATCACCCTCGACCACGCCAACCCGGCGCTCGCCGTTAATCAATTCGAATTGAACCAGACGCATGATTTTCTCCTGTTATTCAAAACACCACCGGCCCCTGTGGGAGCGGGCTTGCTCGCGAAGGGGATGTGTCAGTCGACACCAATGTTGAATGTCCAATCGCCTTCGTCGGAACGCCGCCCGGAGCAAGCCCGCTCCCACAGGGGATTTTCGTGATCTCTCAGCTACGCGTAGCACCCCGCGCGCTCGCCGCGAACTGCTCGGCGGGCAACGCGTGTTTGCGCTCCAGCACCCGGTACACCACGCCTGTCAGAATCAAACCGAACACCATTACGCCCGACAGGAAATACAGGCCTGACGCAAGATTGCCGGTGTATTCCTTCAGCGCGCCGATCACGAATGGCCCGATGTAACCGCCGAGGTTGCCGACCGAGTTGATCAACGCAATCCCGGCCGCGGCACTGGCACCGGCGAAGAAACGGCCCGGCAATGTCCAGAACACCGCCGTACACGAAAACAGCGCAAACGCCACCAGGCACAACGCCGCCAGTTGCCAGACCGGCACCGTCAGCCACGCGCTGAAAAACAGGCCGATGGCACCCAACACGTAAAGCACTGCCAGGTGGCCGTAACGGTCATTCAAACGGTCGGAACTGCGCGGAATGATCAGCAAACCGATGATCCCGAAAATGTACGGTACCGATGAAACAAAACCAGTCACCAGGTCAGTACCGCCGAACTGCTTGATCAAGGTCGGCAACCACAACCCGAGGCCATAAATGCTCAGGGTTACCGGAAGGTAAAACAGCGCCAACAGCAACACGCGTTTGTCTTTCAGCGCGTGCAATGGATTACCGTGACGGGTTTGGCCGTACGCTTCCAGATCCTTTTTCAGCTCCCCGCTCAGCCAGTCCTTTTCGGCCTGGTCCATCCATTTCACTTGCTGCGGCCCGTCCGGTAGCCAGCGCAGCACCGGCCAGGTCAACAGGATCGCCGGGGTGCCGATGACGATAAACAGCCACTGCCAGCCGTGCAGGCCGAGGATGCCGTCCATACCCAGCAGACCGCCAGACACCGGGCCGGTGATCAGCATGGCAATCGGTTGCGAGAGGATGAACAACCCGAGAATTTTGCCGCGATGGCGCACCGGAAACCACTGGGTGATGTAGTAGAGAACGCCCGGGAAG
>JALYPE010000087.1 GCA_030856525.1 Pseudomonadota bacterium
AACTCGCACGTTGGGCGATATGGCACACATCGCCGGTGGCTTGCCGACCTTTGCCCTGCCTGACATTCCATGGACCCTGGAAACCCTGCGGATCATTGCGCCTTACGCGATTCTGATGGCGCTGGTCGGCCTGCTGGAAACCCTGCTAACCCTCAACCTCACCGACGAAATCACCGAAAGCCGCGGCTTCCCCGATCGCGAATGCGTGGCGCTCGGCGCGGCGAACATGGTCTCTGGCGTGTTCGGCGGCATGGGCGGTTGCGCGATGATCGGCCAGACCGTGATCAACCTCAGCTCCGGTGGACGCGGTCGATTGTCCGGCGTGGTGGCAGGGGTGCTGATCCTGCTGTTCATCCTGTTCCTGTCGCCGCTGATCGAGCGCATTCCACTGGCCGCACTGGTCGGCGTGATGTTCGTGGTCTCGCAACAAACCTTCGCCTGGGCGTCGCTGCGCGTGCTGAACAAAGTGCCGCTGAACGACGTGCTGGTGATCGTCGCAGTCACGATCATCACCGTGTTCACCGATCTGGCGACGGCGGTGCTCTGCGGCATCATCATCGCGGCACTCAATTTCGCTTGGCAACAGGCGCGCGAGCTGTATGCCGACGCGCACCTCGAAGCCGATGGCAGCAAGCTTTACCACCTGCATGGCACGCTTTTCTTCGCCTCGACTACGCCGTTTCTAAACCAGTTCGACCCGGCCAATGATCCGGCTGTGGTGACGATCGATTGCCGGCACCTGAGCTTCGTCGACTATTCGGCCATCGCCGCGCTTATGACCCTGCGCGAGCGCTACGCAAAGGCCGGCAAGCACCTGCGCGTGCTGCACTTGTCGGAGCGCTGCAAGAAGCTGCTCAAGCGCGCTCGCGTCAATCACGACTGAAGCCCGTGTGGGCGCGAGCCTGCTCGCGATTCGGTGTATCAGCCGCTGGGAGACTGACATGAAGTACGACACGCTGATCCGTAATGCGCTGATCATCGACGGCAGCAACACCGTTCCCTCATCCGCGCTTGTGGGGCGCGTTCCCACGGGTGCTCGGGCATTACAGTCGTGACGTTGGATTGTTTGCACTGCACACGGCGGTGCACAAAATGACCGGGCTCTCGGCGGCGCGCTTTGGCTTGCAGCAACGCGGCGAAATTCGCGAGGGATACTGGGCCGATCTGGTGCTGTTCAATCCGCTGACCATTCGCGATGTTGCCGATTTCAGTTCTCCGCAGCGGGCGGCGGAAGGCATTGATGGCGTGTGGGTGAACGGAGTATTGAGTTACTGCGAAGGCCAGGCGAACGGCAGGAGGGAAGGGCGGTTCCTGGCGCGGGAAGGGGATTTGCGTGAGGGGTTTCGCTGATCGGGTGACGTTACAAGATCGCAGCCTGCGGGATTTTCAGTCCAATGCAGGGGAGGGCGCAGGGCCAGTCAGTCGCCAGCGGCTCCCACCTTGCGTGGGAGCCTTGTCAAACAGGGGTAAGGGTCAAACCTTGAAGTGACTCACCATCATCTGTAACTGATTGCCTAGACGCGCCAGTTCGACACTCGACGCTGCGGTTTCATCGCTGGCGGCGGCGGTCTGTTCGGACACGTCGCGCACGTTGATGATGCTGCGGCTGATTTCTTCGGCCACAGCGCTTTGTTGCTCGGCAGCGGCGGCAATCTGCTGGTTCATCGACTGGATGTTGGACACCGTGCGGGTGATGTTTTCCAGTGACACGCCGGCCTTGCGGGTCAGCGCGACGCTGCTGTCGGTGAGGGCGCGGCTGTTGTTCATCACCGCCGACACTTGTTGCGTGCCGTTTTGCAAGGCGGCCACCAGCCCTTCGATTTCTTCGGTGGATTTTTGCGTGCGTTGCGCCAGACCGCGAACCTCGTCGGCGACCACGGCAAAACCGCGACCGGCTTCACCGGCACGGGCGGCTTCGATGGCTGCGTTGAGCGCCAGCAAGTTGGTCTGCTCGGCAACTGCCTTGATCACGTCCATGACACTGCCGATTTTGTCGCTTTCCTGTTGCAGCACGCCCATGGCTTCGGTCGAACGCTCCACTTCGCTGGCCAGCCGTTCGATCTGCGCGATGGCTTCGTTGACGACCTTGTCGCCTTCACGGGCTTCACCGTCAGCAGCGGCCGCCGCTTGCGAAGCTTCTTCGGCGTTGCGTGCAACTTCCTGAACGGTGGCCGTCATCTCGTGCATGGCGGTGGCCACTTGATCCGTCTCGATCTTCTGGCTGTTGACGCCGGCGCTGGTCTGTTCGGTCACGGCCGACAGTTCTTCGGCGGCACTGGCAATCTGCGTGACGCCATCGCGAATGCCGCTGATCAGCTCGCGCAGGGTCACGCCCATGCGTGCGATGCCTTGCTGCAATACGCCAAGTTCGTCGCGGCGCGTCACCTTCACGTCTTGCGAGAGATCGCCGCTGGCGATGCGTTCGACCACGGCCAGTGTGTCGCGCAACGGCCCGGTGATTTGACGGGTGATGATCACTGCGGCAATCACGCCGACCAGGAGTGCCAGCAACGTGCTGATCAGTTGCAGGGTGCGTGCCTGGGCGCTTTCGGCGTCGCGGCGGTCGAGCTGAATCTGATACAGCTGATCGCTGAGCGAGACGATGGTCGTGCCCTGATCAGTCATTTCCTTGCGCGCCTGCACTGCGTCGCTGTTTGCGGCTTTATAAGCCTGCAACGCACTGCGGTAATTGCCCAAGGCGCCTTCCAGCTGACGCAATGCATCCGACTGAGTGTCGGCAAACTGTACGTTGAGTGGTTTCAGGCTGGCGATGGCCAGGTCGAGTTGGCGGATGGCTTTCTGTTCGGTCTCGGCGTTGGTGGTCGCGGTGTAGCCGCGCACTTCATATCGCGCCAGCAGGAAGGCTTCCTTGGCCGCGGTGATTGCCTGGAATTGTTCGGAGCGCTGGTCGCTGAGCGGCATCTGCAACACGCTGCTGCTGATGGTATTGATCAGCGTGTTGGCGGTTTCGGCATTGCTGCTCATGATGCCGCTGGCGCTGTTGCCGGTGCGGTACGCGCTACGCATTTTGTTCAGCGAGGTCTTGTAGGCCTCAATGGTGCTGCCTTGGGCTTGCAGCAGCTTGATGTTTTCCGGGCTCTTGAAGGTCGCCAGCAGCGATTGTT
>JALYPE010000627.1 GCA_030856525.1 Pseudomonadota bacterium
CGGAATTCTGGATCAGCCTGAAGCTGCCCAAAGCGCGCGACGATGCAGAAGACCTGCCTGGCCCGCCGCTGCTTGGGCGCCGGGTCGCCGTTCTGGAAAATCATGAACTGGCCCGCCAGGCGCTGCAGCATCAACTGGAAGATTGCGGGTTGCTGGTCACTCCTTTCAATACCCTGGAAAATCTCACCAATGGCGTGACCGGCGCGCATCAGACCGATCACGCCATTGACCTTGCGGTACTCGGCATCACCAGCCAAGACATGCCTCCCGAGCGCCTCAATCAGCACATCTGGGACCTTGAACATCTTGGCTGCAAAGTGCTGGTGCTGTGCCCGACCACAGAACAGACGCTGTTCCACCTGTCTGTGCCCAACCCCCACAGCCAGCTTCAGGCCAAACCAGCGTGCACACGTAAATTGCGTCGAGCCTTGTCGGATCTGGTCAACCCGCGCCAGCAACGCAGTGAACCCGGCGAACCGATTTCCAGCCGCGCGCCAAAAGTGCTGTGTGTCGACGACAATCCGGCCAATCTGTTGCTGGTGCAGACCTTGCTCGAGGACCTCGGTGCCAAAGTCCTTGCAGTGGAAAGCGGCTATGCAGCGGTCAAGGCCGTGCAGAGCGAAACATTCGATCTGATCTTGATGGACGTGCAAATGCCCGGTATGGACGGACGCCAAAGCACCGAAATCATTCGCCAGTGGGAAAGCGAACGGCACAGCACGCCACTGCCGATCGTCGCGCTCACTGCGCACGCCATGGCCAACGAAAAACGCGCGCTGCTGCAAAGCGGCATGGACGATTACCTGACCAAACCGATCAGCGAACGGCAGCTGGCCCAGGTGGTGTTGAAGTGGACCGGGCTGGCGCTGCGTGTTCAAGCGCCGGAGCGCATCAGCGACAACTCTGGTAACACCGAATTGCAGGTGCTTGATCCCGAAGAAGGTCTGCGTCTGGCGGCTGGCAAAGCCGATCTGGCGGCAGACATGCTGGCAATGTTGCTCGCTTCGCTGGAGGCCGACCGCGAGGCGATTCGTTTCGCCCGTGACACTAACGACCACAATGCATTGATCGAACGGGTACATCGTCTGCATGGCGCCACCCGCTATTGTGGCGTGCCGCAACTGCGTGCCGCCTGCCAGCGCAGCGAAACCCTGCTCAAACAACAGGATCCTCGCGCTTACAGTGCTCTGGAAGAACTGGACCGGGCGATCAATCGTCTGGCGTCCCATGCGCGGATCAATGCCTGACCGGATCAAATGGAGAACCGCATGCGCACTATTCTTTTCAGCAGCCAGACCTACGACCGCGAGAGCTTTCTCGGCGCCGAGCTGCCCAACGGGATCGAATTGCACTTCCAGCCAGCACGCCTGAATCTCGACACTGTCGCGCTGGCCAACGGTCACGAAGTGGTCTGTGCTTTCATCAACGACGACCTCAGCGCGCCGGTGCTCGAACAATTGGCCGCCGGCGGGACACGCCTGATTGCGTTGCGTTCGGCCGGTTACAACCATGTTGATCTGGCGACAGCGAAGCGCCTCGGTCTGAAAATCGTTCGGGTTCCGGCCTATTCGCCGCACGCAGTGGCCGAGCACGCGGTGGCGCTGATCCTGGCGTTGAACCGGCGTTTGCATCGCGCCTACAACCGCACCCGCGACGGTGATTTCAGCCTGCATGGGCTGACCGGTTTCGACCTGGTGGGCAAGACGGTCGGCGTGGTCGGCACCGGGCAGATCGGCGCAACCTTCGCGAAAATCATGAACGGCTTTGGCTGCACTTTGCTGGCCTATGACCCGTTTCCGAATCCCGAAGTCGAAGCGCTCGGTGCGCGTTACCTGAGCTTGCCGCAGTTGTTGGCCGAGGCGCAGATCATCAGCCTGCACTGCCCGCTCAATGATCAGAGCAAACACTTGATCAACCGTGAGTCACTGCAGCACATGCAGCCCGGCGCGATGTTGATCAATACCGGACGTGGCGGGCTGGTCGACACGCCGGCGTTGATCGACGCGTTGAAGGACGGTCAATTGGGTTATCTGGGACTGGACGTCTACGAGGAGGAAGCGCAGCTGTTCTTCGAGGATCGCTCCGATTTGCCGCTGCAGGACGACGTGCTGGCGCGACTGCTGACCTTTCCGAACGTGATCATTACCGCCCACCAGGCCTTCCTGACCCGCGAAGCGCTCGGCGCGATCGCCAGCACAACATTGCAGAACATTGCAGCCTGGGCGGCCGGCACGCCGCAGAATCTGGTCGAGGCTGGCTGAACCGGATCGAAGGTCATTTGCCCGCGCAGTGCTGCCGTGATGTCCGTGCTAGCATGCCGCGCATATTTGGAGGACCCATGGTCGAACACGATTTTCGCTATAGCCTGATGAACCCGCAACACACCCTCACTGAATGCCGCGCCCTGGTGCCGGGGCGTTATCAAGTCACCGGCAACGGTGGCTCGATTCGCAACAATGATGTGCTGGTCGTGACCCTCAAGGGCGCCAAGGACTTGTCCATGCGCCTGACCGTCGAAACGGTGCGCCATCTGATCAACCCGCCCGGTCAATGGGTTGCGGTAGCGAGTGGTCCGGTGTTCGGCGAGCTGGCGATCCACACCTGGAAGGTCAATTGCGACAGCTGTGCCAAAGAGCTCAGCTTTGAATTCGCCGTGGACGCCAAGCTGGGCAACAAGGCTGAAAGACCGGCCGCCACGACGCGCATCGCCGAGTTGGGCTGGAAGACAGTCGGCGACAAGCACCTGTGCCCGACATGCCAGGAGCCTGCTTGATGAAACACTTTGTCCTGGCCGCCATGGCGAGCGCCAGCCTGTTGGGTTGCGCCGCTGAACCTGTGAAATTGCAGCAAAATCGCAGTTACATTCTGGAATGGATCGGCGAGCGCCCGTTGATAGATTACAGCCACTTGACCATCACCCTCGGTGAAGACGGTCGGGCTTACGGCAACGGCGGCTGCAACCACTGGTTCGCGCCGTACACGCTGGAAGGCGACAAGCTGAGCTTCGGCAAAATCGGCAGCACCCGCAAGATGTGTGCGCCGGCGTTGATGGAGCAGGAGCAACGATTCCTGCAGGCACTGGAAAAGGTGCAGCGCTGGGATGTTTCGCCCATCGACCAGATGCGCTTCTGGCC
>JALYPE010000659.1 GCA_030856525.1 Pseudomonadota bacterium
CTGCCAGTCCAAAGAGCAGATTGCATGCCAGAAAATTTTCCGGTGCATCGGTGGCGGGTGTTACCGGGGCCGCCAGTGCGCTTGCCTGGAGGCTTTCGAGGTGGGGTGGTTTGGCGGGGCGCATGAGGGTTGTCGCCGGGCAGGGCAAGTCGCCACCACGCCATGCCGAACAAGGCTTTGATCCGGATCACGAAGCTTCGAATTAGTCAAAAAAAGGTCGTCTTGAAAATAAAAAAAACAGGTGTTTTCTAGGATTTTTATACGACGGTTTTTCCATTGAAATATTTTTCTGATCGTCAAATTTTGCGTCAAAGGTCTGCTCGTAATTTTTGGAAATATCTAAGCGGATTCCGTCGTGTTCCATAATATAACATGCTGATATAACTGGATAAAAACGGGTTTTTCACTGCGTTTAGCGCTTTTTTATGGTGTTACCAAACTGCACGTGGCTGGTGCGCGACGTGAAAATCTGCACCGAAAATACACACTATTTTATTAGGTAAAATTCAATTGACATTTCACGTAAATATTACGATTTTAGATTTAAGCATTTGCGGTGCCTTCATGCAGAGGGCGTCCGTTCTGATGACACATAAACGAGCAGGTAGAGAGCATGTCGATTGTTGTCGAGGATTTAGCCTTAGGCGGTAGCGGCCTTTCGGTCATGGTGAAAGACACCATCGACATCGCCGGCCATGCGACCCGTGCTTCCAGCCAGGCGCTGGCCGATGCCCCCGCTGCCACCGAACATGCACAAGTGATTCAGGGGGTTCTGAATGCGGGCTGCCGGATCACCGGTAAAACCGGCCTGCATGAATTGGCCTTCGGCACCACCGGGCTCAACGCCTGGACCGGCACCGCAGCCAATCCACGTTATCCTGGCTACATCCCCGGTGGCTCTTCCAGTGGTTCGGCGGCGGCTGTGGCTGCCGGTCTGTGCGACTTCGCACTGGGCACCGACACCGGCGGCTCGGTGCGGATTCCCGCAGCGTGCTGTGGGGTTTTCGGGCTCAAGCCAACGTTCGGCCGGGTCAGCCGCAAGGGCGTCATGCCGGCGCACAGCACCCTCGACTGCGTAGGGCCGCTGGCGCGGGATATGGACCGCCTGATTGAGGCGATGCACGTCATCGACCCGACATTCAAAGCCCTCGCTGCCCTGCCGGAAAATCTTTCGATCGGCGTGGTCGCGGTGCACGCCGACGAGCAAATCCACGCCGTGGTGAACCAGGCCCTCGCTCGTTCGCGCTTCGCGCTCAGCGAGCAATCGTTGCCAGGAATGCGCGCCGCCTATGGCGCCGGGATGGTGGTGATCAACGCCGAGACCTGGGCCGCGTGTGGCCATCTCCTACAAACCGGTCGGGTCGGCGAGGATGTCGCCAACCGTCTGCGCGCCGCCAGCCTGACCACTGCCGAGTCCGTCGAAGAGGCCGAGATCGTGCGTCGCGTGTTTACCGCAGAGGTGGACGCCGCCCTGGCGATTACGCCGATCCTGGCCATGCCGACCATGCCCGATTTCCCTTTGCTGGTCGCCGATGCGGCCGACACCCGCGCCGCCCTGGGGATGACCTCACTGGTGCGCGCTTTCAACCTTTCCGGTCACCCGGCTCTGAGCATTCCCCTGGAAAGCGCTTCGGGACTTCCGGTTGGCCTTCAACTGATTGCCGCCCATGGCGCGGACGAACTGCTGTGTGCAGTCGGCCGCGAGCTGGTCCGGCGCCTGGAAGAGTAATCGACATGCTGACTATGGAGAAAACCATGACTGCGCCAAGCGAGCTGGATCAACAGCGCCGCGCGCCAATCACGGCGAATGACGCGTTTCAGACGCTGCTGGTGGATATTCGTGAGCGTGCCCGGAACGAAGAGTTCGACCAACAAAAATTCATCTCACAGGACGTCATCGAGCAGTTCCGCACGCTCGGCGTCTATCGCGCCCTGGTGCCCAAGCGCTTCGGGGGTGACGAGCGCTCGCCGGCCGAGTTCTGCCAGATGGTCGAGGATATTTCCATCGCCGACGGGTCCGCCGGTTGGGTCGCCAGCTTCGGCATGAGCCCGGTGTACCTGGCTGCGCTGCCGCTGGAAACGATCAAGAAGATCTACGCCGATTCGCCTGACGTAGTGTTCGCCGGCGGGATTTTTCCACCGCAGCCTGCGTCCTTTGTCGAAGGAGGCCTGGAGGTCAACGGGCGCTGGAAATTCTCCAGCGGTTGCATGGGCGCATCGTTGATCGGTGTGGGCATCAGCCCGAAAAATGGCGACATGCTCGGCCTGCCACGGCTGGCTGTAATGCCGCGGGAAAAGGTGCGCATCGAGGAAACCTGGAACGTCGTCGGCCTGGTCGGCACCGGCAGCCATGACGTCGTGGTTGAAGGCGTGGTGGTGCCGGAGGAGTGGACTTTCGTGCGCGGCGGCCCGTCGAATCTCGACGAACCATTCTTCCGTTATCCGTCGCTGTCGTTCGCCACCCAGGTGTTGTCGGTGGTCGGCCTCGGCGTTGCGCGGGCAGCGCTCGATGAGTTGAGCGGCATGGCAAGCGGACGCATCTCCGTGACCGGCGCGCCGTCGTTGTCCGACCGGCCACTGGCCCAGGTCGAGATGGCCAAGGCCGAGGCGGCGCTGCGTGCTGCGCGTTCGTGGTTCTACCAGTCCATCGACGACGCGTGGACCAGCGTCCTGGCCGGCGATCCGGTGAGTGTCGAGCAGACCAACATGCTGCGCCTGTCTTCGACCCACGCTACCCGGGTCGCGGCCGATGTCGCCCGCACCGCGCAAATGCTTTCGGGCATGAGCGGCGTGTACCGCACCAGCCCGCTGTCGCGTTTTGTCAACGATACCCAAGTCATCACCCAGCACGCCTTCATGGGCGATATGACCTACCAGAACGCTGGCGCGATCTTCTTCGGCAACAAGCCGCTGCCGGGCTACCTGTAACTTTTTTCCTACCGAATGGTGAACCCCATGACCGATAAAAAAGCCCTGCGAGTGTTGTTCTGCATCGGCATCAACCAGAACTTCTTTGATGCCCCACGTCCCGAGGCCTTGGAAGTCTGGGCCGCATTCGGCGCCATGTGGAACGGCATCGCCGATCTGCCGGGCGTCACCGTGCTGGGCAACATGGACGACGACCAGAGCATGGTCGGCCCGTCCGCTGGCTGGCCCTGGACTACTTATCTGCTGGCCGATGTGCCAGACATCGAGACGGTCCACGCCGCCTGCAACCTGTTCCGCACCACTGACGTCGGTAATGGCCCTTACAAACTCTGGAAGTACTGCAAGGTTGAGGCCCGTACCGGTCGCGAACTGATCATCCAGCGCTGAGTCGAGGAACGTCGCCATGTCATCACAAGAGCATTTGCGCGCGCTGGAACAGCGACTGGAACAGCTGGAAAGCGAGAACGCGATCCGCGCGTGCATGAATCGCTACATGGTTTTGTGCGATGAGCTGGGCGTGGATTCACCCCTCGATGAACTGGCCGGATTGTTCACCGCGCAGGCGGTCTGGGCAGGCAAGGGCGCCAAGTACCAGAACAGTTTCGGCGGCTACCACGGGCGTGAGGCGATCAAGGCGATGTTCGCGACTTACATGGTCGAGCCGGCGCACTTTGCGTTGAACGTGCACTTCCTGGCTTCGGAACTGATCCAGGTCAGCGGCGGCGTCGCGCAAGGCAGTTGGGTGATGTTGCAGACCTCGACGTTCGCCTCGGGCGCCTCGCACCTCAACAGCGCCCGCCTGACCGTAGAGTTTGCCCAGGAACAGGGGCAGTGGCGCATGGCGCACTTCCAGACCGAGAACCTGTTCAGCCGTCCGGTGGACACCTGGAACAGTGACGCGAACCTGCCCGTACCCGACAAACTCGGCCAGTCCTGACAGCAATACCCAGAATTCTTAGAGTCGGCGAGCCAGCCGACGAGGAGTGATCGTGAATAACCTTATAGCCGCCGTAAACCTGGACGCCAGCCCGTCCGACCTGGTCTTGCATGATCGAGTGCACACGTCGCTGTACACCGACGGCAAGATCTTCGATCAAGAGCTGGACAAGATTTTCTACAGCACCTGGATCTGGGTCGCTCATGCTAGCGAGATTCCCGAATCCGGCAGCTACAAAAGCACCTACATCGGCAAGCAGCCAGTGATCGTCGTGCGCGACCGCAAGAAGGAAGTGCACGTGTTGCTCAACCGCTGCCGTCACCGTGGCGCCACGGTCTGCGAACACAAGAAGGGCAAGGCCAACAGCTTCGTGTGCCCGTACCACGGCTGGAGCTATGCCCTGGACGGCAGCCTGCGCGGCGTACCGCACCCGGAAAGCTACGGCGATTGCCTGGATAAATCCGAGCTGCCTTTGGTCAGCCTGCGGGTCGAGCAATACAACGGCATGATCTTCGCCACCTTCAAGGACGATATCGAGCCCTTGGTTGACTTCCTCGGCCCGGCGAAAAAGTGGATCGACCTGTTCATGAAGCAGGGCGCCGGCTACCCGGTAAAAGTCGGCGGCGAGCACCGCTTCCGCTTTCCGGGCAACTGGAAGATCCAGCTGGAAAACACCACCGACGCCTATCACTTCCCGCTGGTGCACAAGTCGTTCCTGTCGTCGGTGGATGAGCAGACCCTAGAGCTGTTCGACTTCGTTCAAGGGCCTGGTTACGTCGAAGACCTGGGCAACGGCCACAGCGTGATGGTGATGATCCCCGACCTGGTCGACCTGGAAGCCAACCTCGACCTGCCGATCCCCGAGCGCTTCGAAGACCTCGCCGTGCAGCTGCGCGCCGAAGGCCAGGACGAACAATCGGTGCGGCGCATCGTGCGAGCGGTAGGCGGTTCCGGTTTCAACCTCAATCTGTTCCCCAACATCGCCTGTTCGATGGCCTTCTTCCGGGTGCTGCAGCCGATCGCCGTGGACGAGACCGAAATCCATCACGCGGTGATCACCATG
>JALYPE010000679.1 GCA_030856525.1 Pseudomonadota bacterium
GATCCAGGGTCACGAAGTTGTTGCGAATCAGCCCTTCCTGCGTGGCGCTCATCTGCATCACGCTGACCAGCCCAAGCAACAGACCCAGCAATGCAACGGTGATCAGGGCGGAAATACTCAGGAAGAGCCGTGTTCGCAACTTCATCGCCAGTTTCATCGGAGCAGGCTCACAGGTTGTACTGCTTGCGTTTGCGGTACAGCGTTGAAGCGTCAATCCCGAGGGTCTTCGCAGCTTGGTCAAGAGTATCGGCGGTGGCCAGGACTGCGCCGATGTGAGCCTTTTCCAACTCATCCAGGCTCAATGCCGCGCCGATGCGTGGCGCATTGTTGACCGGGGTTTCGGCCATACCCAAGTGCGTGACCTCGACCTTTTCCTGTGGGCAGATGATGCTCGCCCGCTCCACCACGTTGCGCAGCTCACGGATATTGCCGGGCCAGCGATAACCGAGCAGCGCTTCACGCGCCTCCTCGCTGAAGCCGCGCGCAGGTCGCGCGTATTCTTTGACGAAGCGGGCGAGAAAACGGTCCGCCAGGTTAAGGATGTCTTCGCGACGCTCGCGCAATGGCGGCAGGTGCAACGTGATGACGTTGAGGCGATAGAGCAAATCCTCACGGAAGCGGCCATCGCGGACCATGTCCTCCAGATTGAGGTTGGTCGCCGCGAGGATCCGCACATCAGCCCGTCGGGTGACCGGGTCGCCGATCCGCTCATATTCTTTGTCCTGGATGAAACGCAGCAACTTTGGCTGCAACGCGAGGGGAAAATCGCCGATTTCGTCAAGAAACAGCGTACCGCCGTCCGCCTGATTGACCCGCCCCAGAGTGCTCTCGCTGGCTCCGGTGAAGGCGCCGCGAGTGTGACCGAACAGCTCGCTCTCCATCAATTCAGTGGTTAGGGACGGGCAGTTGATCGTCACGCAGGACTTCTTCGCACGCTTGCTCCAGCCGTGAATTGCCTGGGACAACTCCCCTTTACCAGTGCCCGACTCGCCGAGAATCAGGATGTTGGCGTCGGTGCCAGCCACCTGTCGCGCCGTCTCCAGCACGACTTTCATGGCTGGGCTGTGGGAATCAAGGCCATCCTTGGGTTTGCGTATTTCGCCTTCAAGCGCTTCCAGACGCGCCGAAAGTTGCCGCACTTCCAGTTGCTTGGCAGTGGCCAGACGCAACTGGTCCGGACTGCAAGGCTTGACCAGATAATCGGCGGCGCCCGCCTGAATCGCGTCCACCGCGGTGTCGACCGCCGAGTGCGCCGTGACTATGACGACGCGCATCCAGGGCGCTTGGATACGCATTTGCGCCAGCACATCAAGACCATTGTCTTCACCGAGGCGCAAATCAAGGAAGCAAAGATCGAACACCTGACGTTGCAGCAGCGCTTCAGCCTGAGTCGCACTGTTGGCAGTAGCGACGCTGTAGCCCTCGTCTTCCAGGCAATAGCGAAAAGTACGCAGGATGGCGGACTCATCGTCCACCAGCAGAATGCGGCCTTGATTCTCAGTGGCTGATTCCATCTTTCCTACGCTCCTTAATTAATGATCTTGGTTAGTCCCGGAAAAATCGGGCAAGTTGCATGGTTGATTCTGGTCGATTTCGTCCACTTCGGGGGAGCTCTCTCCGCACCCTACGTCTAATCGACTGATTTTGTTGTTTTTTTATCGGATAAGCGGCCCAAAGCCAATCTCCGAAGTCCATTTCTGACATCCACTGCCCGTGTGCAATTCAAAAAAAACGAAAATTCCTAAAAATTTATCGTGCATTACGCACGACAGAAAAAGGGCCATCGTGCAGGATGCGTCCGGGTGCTATTTTTACCCAGTCGCAACTTATTGATTTATATATGTTTTTTATCGACAAAAAACTGGCATGCAGGCTGCAATGGTTAAGTTATTCGAGGCATTCCTAGCGATGCCTTCTACCAAATTCACCCGATGTGGGAGGAGCTTCAGGATGACTCGCCAACGTGCCGCCCAATTGCGTATCTCGCCACTGCATATCCAGCAAGGTCTGTTTGCTGTTCTGGCGCTGCTGATCACTTTGATCGCCGTCCAGCAGTACCAGCACTGGGAGCAGAGCAAGCAGCAAGAAGCGCCACGTGTGTCGATCCAACATCCGATGCAAACCCACTTCAGCGCCGCCAGCGTTACCGCTGCCGAGAGCACTTCGATGCGGATGATGGACGTCGATCAGGCGCAATCTGCCGACGATATGCCGCAACAGGAACGCTGGGTTTTTTAAGTAAACATACTTGGCGAGCTGCAGGCGCCGGGAATAGCACCATAAGCAGTACCTCAAAATAGAAACGTAAGGAGAATCACCATGTTGAGTTGGGCAATCACATTCTTGATCATTGCCATCATCGCTGCAGTGTTGGGCTTTGGTGGTATCGCGGGCACCGCCACGGGTATCGCCAAGATTCTCTTTGTCGTATTCCTGGTGATGTTTGTCGTTTCGTTCTTCTTTGGCCGTCGCGGTCGAGGGTGAAGATGAACGTTTCACTGAAAATGCTGGCAGCCGCCCTGCTTCTGGGCGGCAGTGCCATGGCATCGGCGGCCAATGATGGCCAGACGCGGGTCAACCAGCTGTTGACTGCCGACCCGCAATACCGCGAAACATGGACCGACGTGGTGCAAAAGGAAGAGCGGCTGCCGGAATGGGTGATGAACCTGACCGGCGATGCTGAGCAAATGAATGCAGTTGAAGAAGATGGCGACAAGTACCTGGTCGGGCCGCTGTGCGAAACACAAAGTACCTGCCTGAACAAACGCTTGATCGTCGCCGTAAGCTTCGACAAAAAGGATGCTTACGCAATGCTGGTCGAGGTTCCTGCAGGACTGCCGGCCGACAAGTCGCCAACGCGACATGCGGACTATCGGTTCCTCGGCAAACCCGATGAGGGCATGCAGAAGCTGCTGATGGAACAGCTGAAAAAAGATCCGAACTGGTATTGATTTGAAGACTTGAGAGAAGCCACGCGGCTTCTTTCAAAATGCGCCACCTGAAGAAGGTTAGCGCATGACCAAGGGGTCGGGACGTTCTGCCTGTTTCAGGGGCGGAGTGACCTACGGGCACATGGAGTGCCTGCGCAAGGGCCGGGTCAGGTAATAGCTGCATCGCGAGTTCGCCGGGCTCATGCCCGACGAACTTGCGAAGGGCTTATGCTCCAGACGCAATAACGACGGCGAACCATTCGGCAGCGCTATCCGCTTTGTCTCGTTTTTCCCCCTTGAACATTTCTTACAATACCTTTCCCTGACCGTATATCGAGAAAAACTCGCTGTTTTTTAACGAGATTTTAGCTGTGGTCCGGCTGAAAAGGCTCCAAACACTCGAGATTTTCGCCCTCCTAAATTTGCCCCATAGACCCGTATATGGCCGGTTCACGGCACGAATGTATGCAGAAATGTCGTAACCGAACCGCTTGGGACGCGACTTTGTAACAAAAAAGCTCATGCCGATTCGGCATAGGGTAGTCGTTTACGGCATTAGACGTCGCTTCCTTGCATCTGAATAGTTGCGCCTTTTTTCGCCTGCCAGAGAGCCGTGAAAACGCGAACCGGGGGCACCTTATACGGGGGCAGATGCACTGAATTTTTTCGCCGCGGGCGTTCCAGTTCCAGCATCTGCCTGAGTCAAACGCAAGTAAGGGTAAAGATATGAAGAAGGCAAAAATCAGCCTCGCCTGGCAGATCCTCATCGGTCTGGTATTGGGGATTGCAATCGGTGCGTTGCTCAATCACTTCAGTGCCGAGAAAGCCTGGTGGATCAGCAACGTCCTGCAACCGGCAGGCGATATCTTTATCCGTCTGATCAAGATGATCGTGATTCCAATCGTGATCTCGTCCTTGATCGTTGGTATTGCCGGCGTCGGTGATGCGAAGAAACTTGGCAGCATCGGCCTGAAGACCATCCTCTACTTCGAGGTCGTCACCACGATCGCCATTGTGGTCGGCCTGGTCCTGGCCAACGTGTTCCACCCCGGTGCCGGCATCGACATGAGCACCCTTGGTACCGTGGATATTTCCAAGTACCAGGCGACGGCTGCCGAGGTTCAACATGAACACGCATTCATCGAAACCATCCTCAATCTGATCCCTTCGAACATCTTCGCCGCCGTTGCCCGTGGCGAAATGCTGCCGATCATCTTCTTCTCGGTGTTGTTCGGTCTCGGTCTGTCGAGCCTCAAACCGGAACTGCGCGACCCGCTGGTGACGATGTTCCAGGGCGTGTCGGAAAGCATGTTCAAAGTCACCCACATGATCATGAACTACGCCCCGATCGGCGTTTTCGCTCTGATCGCCGTGACCGTGGCCAACTTCGGTTTCGCCTCGCTGTTGCCGCTGGCCAAACTGGTGATTCTGGTTTACGTCGCGATCATCTTCTTCGCCTTCGTGGTACTGGGCCTGATTGCGCGCCTGTTCGGGTTCTCGGTGCTCAAGCTGATGCGCATCTTCAAGGATGAGCTCGTACTGGCTTACTCCACCGCCAGTTCCGAAACCGTGCTGCCGCGCGTGATCGAGAAAATGGAAGCGTACGGCGCGCCGAAGGCCATCTGCAGCTTTGTAGTGCCAACCGGCTACTCGTTCAACCTCGATGGGTCGACGCTGTATCAGAGCATTGCGGCAATTTTTATTGCGCAGTTGTATGGCATCGATTTGTCGATCAGCCAGCAATTGCTGCTGGTGCTGACCCTGATGGTCACCTCCAAAGGCATCGCCGGTGTTCCGGGCGTGTCCTTCGTGGTGTTGCTGGCAACGCTGGGCAGCGTCGGCATTCCGCTGGAAGGCCTGGCGTTCATCGCCGGTGTCGACCGCATCATGGACATGGCCCGTACCGCACTGAACGTGATCGGCAACGCACTGGCCGTGCTGGTCATCTCCCGCTGGGAAGGCATGTACGACGACGCGAAGGGCGAGCGCTACTGGAATTCCCTGCCGCACTGGCGCAGCAAGGACCCAATGCCGGCGGGTGAGATTTCCCGCAGCTGATGCAAAACCTGTGGAGACTGGCTTTGCTGTGGGAGCTGGCTTGCCCGCGATAGCGGTGGAGCAGTCGACATTAGTGTCGCCTGAGAGCCAGGCATCGCGAGCAGGCTCGCTCCCACAGTGATCCGCATAAGCAGTTTCAAACGAACCCCGGAGAAATCCGGGGTTTGTCGTTTCTGGCGACCCCGCTATCATTCGCCGCATTCTTTGGGGGGTTCAACTGATGCTCAATGGCCTGTGGCTTGGCTTCTTCATCGTGGCAGCCGTGTCAGCGCTGGCGCAGTGGCTGATCGGCGGCAATGCCGGGATCTTTGCGGCGATGGTGGAAAGCATTTTCGCCATGGCCAAGTTGTCGGTCGAGGTCATGGTTTTGCTGTTCGGCACCTTGACGCTGTGGCTGGGATTCCTGCGCATTGCCGAAAAGGCCGGGATTGTCGAATGGCTGGCCAAGGCGCTGGGGCCGCTGTTCTTGCGGCTGATGCCGGAAGTGCCGGCCGGTCACCCGGCCATCGGGCTGATCACGCTCAACTTCGCCGCCAACGGTTTGGGCCTTGACAACGCCGCCACGCCGATCGGCCTCAAGGCCATGAAAGCGCTGCAGGAACTTAACCCCAGCGCCACGATCGCCAGCAACGCGCAGATTCTGTTTCTGGTGCTGAACGCATCCTCCCTGACGCTGTTGCCGGTGACGATCTTCATGTATCGCGCTCAGCAAGGCGCGCCAGACCCGACGCTGGTGTTTCTGCCGATCCTGCTCGCCACCAGTTGCTCGACATTGGTCGGCCTGCTCTCGGTGGCGTTCATGCAACGCCTGCGGCTGTGGGACCCTGTGGTGCTTGCGTACTTGATACCCGGGGCCCTCGCACTCGGTGCGTTCATGGCCTTGCTGGCGACGCTCTCGGCGACCGCGCTGGCGGGCTTGTCCTCGATCCTCGGCAACCTGACGCTGTTCGGGCTGATCATGATGTTTCTGATCGTCGGCGCGTTACGTAAAGTGAAAGTCTACGAAGCGTTCGTCGAAGGCGCGAAAGAAGGCTTCGATGTGGCGAAAAATCTGCTGCCGTATCTGGTGGCGATGCTGTGTGCGGTTGGCGTGTTGCGCGCGTCCGGCGCGCTGGACTTCGGCCTGGACGGGATTCGGCATCTGGTCGAATGGGCCGGTTGGGACACCCGTTTCGTCGACGCGCTACCCACGGCCATGGTCAAACCATTCTCCGGCAGCGCTGCACGGGCGATGCTGATCGAAACCATGCAGAC
>JALYPE010000701.1 GCA_030856525.1 Pseudomonadota bacterium
GGCAAGCAGTGTGACCGCTTCGGTCCATGCCAGCGCCGCCCGTTCGCGCAGCGTGAAAAAGTTGCTGTCGCGCCAGACCACGATCGCATAGAGCCGACGCTCAGTTTCGCCCAGACGCCGCGCATCGAGCGAATGCATGTCGGTGCAGAAAGCGCAGCCGTTGACCTGGGAGGCGCGGACCTTGATCAGGTGCAACAAGGCGGGTTCGATGCTGAGGCTGCTGGTCAAGGCCTCCATGGCGATCATGGTTTTCATCGCTTTGGGCGATGCGCTGTAGTAATCCAGACGTGGATTCATGCCGCCCTCGGGATTTTGTAGGTGCAGTCCACCTTAGGCCCTGAAGGGCAGGCCTTACAGATCCAATTCAACGAAATACCTGTGGACCATCCGTAAGAGCACGCCAATTTCGGCTTTTTCATGCACGCAACTTCTGCCGAAACGCGCATGCGGGTACTCTTCGGAACGGTCTGTTAAACGCGGGCCCGCGCCAATTTCAGGCGCACTCTTCGGCCCGGGAGCCCCTGTCGGTATGGAACTTCATGTTGTCATCAACGGCCGCAAGGATCTGGCCGGCCAGCTCTACCACCAACTGCGCAGCGCCATCGAATCCGGTCGTCTGGCAGCGGGCACACAACTGCCGCCCAGTCGATTGCTCGCCGAGCAATTGGGCATCTCGCGCAAGACCATCTCCGATACCTACGCGCAACTCACCTACGAAAACTTCCTGACCGGCGTGATCGGCAAAGGCACCTACGTGAACGCGCGGCCGGCGAACGTCACGCGCAAGCAAAGCCATAATGAGCTGGCCAGTTTTGCGGTCATCGAATCGTGGCGCAATATGCCAGAGTTTCTACGCCACCCTACGCTGGAAGCGTGCCTGCGCTACGATTTCATCGGCGGCGCCACCAGCAGAGGCCAGTTCCCTCAAGATGACTGGCGACGCTGCACCGCCCACGCCCTGCGTCAGGTCGGCGCTGCCAAAGGCCTTTATAGCGATTCCGAGGGCCTCGCGCCGCTGCGCAGTGCGATCGCCCGACACATCGCATTTTCACGCGGGGTCATTTGTCAGGACAAAGACGTTGTGGTCTGCAACGGTGCGCAACAGGCGCTGGACCTGATTTCGCGTGTGATGACGCGGCCCGGCAGCCTGGTTGCCGTCGAAGATCCCGGTTATCCGCCCGCGCGACTGCTGTTCGGTTCTCGCGGGGCCACGGTTGTCGGCGTGCCGGTGGATGGTGAAGGCATCCAGGTCGAGCTGATTCCGGACGGCACGCAATTGATCTACGTGACGCCTTCGCACCAGTTCCCCCTCGGCATGCCGATGAGTCAGGGGCGTCGCGTGGCGCTGCTGGAGCGAGCACACGAGCTGGGCGCAATCATTATTGAAGATGACTACGACAGCGAATTTCGCTACGAGGGACGGCCGACCGATTCGCTGCAAAGCATGGACGAGCGCGGCATTGTCGCGTACGTCGGCACGTTTTCGAAAACCCTGCTGCCCGAGCTGCGCCTCGGATACGCGATCCTGCCACCGGCGATTCTCGACGCGGTTATTCGCGCCAAGCACCTTACCGACCGGCACACCTCTACCCTGCCCCAATGGACGCTGGCCAAGTTTATTGGCGAAGGCTGCCTGCTCAAGCATATTCGGCGCTGCCACACCCTCTACGCCGGGCGCCGTGAACGCATTCTGGCACGCATCGCCGGTGACCTTTCCCCGTGGCTTGAAGCCGTGCCGATCACCGCCGGTTTTCACATGGTGGTGATGTGCAAAGTCTCGATTGACCTGGCACTGGTTGTCGAACTGGCGAAAAAAGTCGAGGTCGGGCTTTACCCGATCGCCCCCTTTTTCTACCAGCGAGCAGCGCAAAACGGGCTGTTGATGGGATTTGGTGCGATAGAAACCCTGGACATCGACATCGCTCTGGACCGACTGCGCGACATTCTCCACCAGGTCGCCTGAGACATTGGTCTGGCACTTTATCCGGCGATTGGTTATTGGCGATGAAGGGATGCAGGCCTATTCTGCATGGGCGTTATCCCTCAGTGAGCAGGATTCGTCCGGCCTGATTCAGGAGTGTGAGTGATGTCCCACGAAGTGATTAATACCGTAAATGTGCGAGCCAGCGCTGGACGCTCGGAAGAACTTGGCCGGCAATTGCAGAAAATCGTCGAAACCCTGCGCGAACTGCCTGGCTGCGACTCGTACATGGTCGACCGCTGCCCCGAGGACAGCAACCGCTGGATGGTCAGCGCCCGCTGGCAATCGGAAGCCGCCATGCACATGCATTTCAACTGCCCGCAAGTGCAAGGCTTCATCGGCCTGATCGACAGCCAACTGGCTAACAGCGTCGACTTCAACAGCTATCCCCTGGTCTGATTCCCTTGCAGCAGTTGCCGAGCCCGCGAGGCTGCGTCCGGCTGCGCAGCAGTCGTCAAATCAGGCCTTTGGTCACCCGACCTTCTTGAGAATTGGCTATTTGATTGCCAACACTGGCGAATTACTGTGGCTCCACGACCAACACCACGGGTAATGAACCATGAAAGCATTGCATTTCTGTGCTGCCTCCATCGCCGTTTTGACGCTGAGCGTTGCGGCCTCTACTTTCGCCCATAAGACCGAAGATCCTTCGGAAAAAATCAAAGTGCTGCAAGACCAGATGCTGAAAAACGTGCCTGGCAAGAAAGCCATGATGATCGAGGTCGACTACAAGCCCGGCCAATCGTCCGTTGCTCACATGCACCAGGGTACGGCGATGGCCTACGTATTATCCGGCGCCGTCACCTCTCAGGTGAAAGGTGAGAATGCCCACACTTACAAGGCCGGTGAATACTGGTACGAACCGGCGGGTTCAGAACATCTGGTATCGAAAAATGCCAGCACGTCGGCGTCTGCGAAGCTTCTGGTGTTCATGGTGTTGTCACCGGACGAGAAAGTGCTGATCCCCTTGGAAAACTGATAGCTGCGGAATCTGTCATACATAAACGGGCTCGAGTGATCGCTTCGGGCCTTTTTATTTCTTAACGAAAATTAACAGTTATCTTTCAAAACGAACAAAACTATCGAATGGCTTCAAGCCAGGCAGCCAGTTATTTATTGGCAGCGCACAGGTTTAACCTGAATTGACCGCCGCCCGCGCTGCGGCAATAACAATTAACGAGACGCCAAGGCTGTAAGCCTATTATGAGCGGACTATAAACGCAGTGGAGAGATTGTTGCGGATATTAACGAACAGCAGAGAGCGCAAGTTCGGGCGTAATGAAACAGGCTAAAAGTTGTATTGAGGCGGATGGCCCAATCGCTGGCAAGCCAGCTCCTACAGGTTTTGCATTGACCACAGATTTGCGAACGCCATCAACCTTGTAGGAGCTGGCTTGCCAGCGATCAGGGCTCGCGCTCGTACCCTGAACTTTCAGACAAAAAAAAACCCCGCATCTCACAATGCGGGGTTTTTTCATTCAGCCGTCGATCAGATCGCCGGTTCCAGCTCGGCGTTGGCCGTAGCAGGGGCCGCAATGACCGCCTGCCCGCTCAACGCTAGGTCCAGCAACTCACGGTTGGCGACTGCGTACATGGCGTAGTCGGTGCCGCTCGCCGCACGGATTTCCACCAGCATGGCGCGCCAGCGGTCGATCATGCTCTTGTGCTCTTCCATCCACAGCGCCAGGCGTGTTTCCACGTCCTGAGTACCGTCGCCCTGTTGCAGGACGGAGATGGTGATCGCACGTTGCTGCCAGTCGACGTCATCGCGGAACGCTTCACGGGCCAGGGCCTGCCAGTTGTTTTCAACCGGCAGAGCGCTGATCTGCTGCAGGTACCAGGTGATGTCCAGCGCGCTGCCCACGGCGAAGTAGGCCTTGGCCACGTCCGCAGGGTTCTGGCCAGTCACGTCGGAAGCCTCGATGATCGGCAGCAGCGTGTACAGGTGCGAAGTACCCGCCACCATACGCGCAAGCAATTCCGGCACGCCGGCTTCGACGTAGGCCTGATAGCGCGCCTGCCAGTTTTCGTGGATTTCGCCACTCAACAATTCGTCGAGCTTGAGACCCAGCTCCTTGAGATGCGGTCCGAAGTGCGCGACGTCACGGGCAGCGTTCTGCTCGTTGCGACGGGCACGCAGGAACCAGCGCGTAGCGCGACGGCCCAGACGCATCAGCTCGTCCATCAGCTCCAGTTGCACGTCGGCGGACACCTGGTAATCCAGGGCTTCGATCTGACGGAACCAGTGCGGGAGATGGAAGATGTCACGCACGATCACATAGGCGCCGGCCACGTTCGCCGGGCTCATGCCGGTCGACTCTTTGAGTCGCTGCACGAAGGTGATGCCCATGTGGTTGACCAGGTCGTTGGCGATCTGGGTGCTGACGATTTCGCGCTTCAGACGGTGACGACGCATGGCTTGCGAGAACTTGCTGACCAGGCTAGGCGGGAAAGCGGTTTCCATGTCGCGCGTCAGGTAGTCGTCATCAGGGACTTGAGAGTTGAGCAGCGCTTCCTTGAGATCGATCTTGCTGTAGGAAATCAGCACAGACAGCTCGGCACGGGTCAGGCCGTGGCCTTCCGCGACACGCTCGTTGATCGCCTCTTCCGCCGGCAGGAACTCGATCGCACGATCCAGCTTGCCGCGACCTTCCAGGTCGTTCATCAGACGCTTGTATTCGGCAATCCGCACGAATGCACGACGGGCCGCCAGCGACAGGGCCTGAGTCTGCTTGTAGTTATTGCCGAGTACCAGATTGCCGACTTCGTCGGTCATGCTGCCGAGCAACTGGTTACGTTGCTTCTCGGTCATATCACCGGCCTGAACCACTTCGTTCAGCAGGATCTTGATGTTCACTTCGTGGTCGGAGCAGTCCACGCCACCGGCGTTGTCGATGAAGTCGGTGTTGGAACCGCCACCATTCAGACCGAATTCGACACGACCCAGTTGGGTCATACCGAGGTTACCGCCCTCGCCCACGACTTTGCAGCGCAGCTCGTTGCCATTCACGCGCAGCGCATCGTTGGCCTTGTCGCCCACATCGGCGTGGCTTTCGGTGCTGGCTTTGACGTACGTACCGATACCGCCGTTCCACAGCAGATCCACTGGTGCCTTGAGCAAGGCGTTGAGCAGTTCGGTTGGGGTCAGCTTGTCGGCCTGAATGTCGAAACGCTCTTTCATCTGCGGGGAAATCGCGATGCTTTTCGCGCTACGAGAGAAAATCCCGCCGCCTTCGGACATGATGCTGGTGTCGTAATCCGACCATGCCGAACGCGGCAGATCGAACAGGCGCTGACGCTCGGCGAAGCTGTTCGCTGGCGTAGGGTTTGGATCAATGAAGATGTGCAGGTGGTTGAAGGCTGCGACCAGTTGCAGTTTGTCGGACATCAACAAACCGTTACCGAACACGTCACCGGCCATGTCGCCGACGCCCACTACGGTGATGCTGTCTTCCTGAACATTGATGCCGCGCTCACGGAAGTGGCGTTGTACGCCGACCCACGCGCCTTTGGCGGTGATGCCCATTTTCTTGTGGTCGTAACCGGCCGAGCCACCCGACGCAAACGCGTCGCCGAGCCAGAAGCCGTAGTCGATGGCGATGCCGTTGGCAATGTCGGAGAAGGTCGCAGTGCCCTTGTCCGCCGCGACCACCAGGTACGGGTCATCGTTGTCATGACGAACGACGTTGACCGGCGGCACCAGTGCGCCGTCCTTCAGGTTGTCGGTGATGTCCAACAGGCCCGAGATGAAGATGCGGTAGCAGGCGATGCCCTCGGCCGCGATCTCGTCGCGGTTGCCGCCCAGTGGCAGGCGACGCGGCAGGAAGCCGCCCTTCGCGCCCACGGGCACGATGACCGAGTTCTTCACTTGCTGGGCTTTAACCAGACCCAGCACTTCGGTGCGGTAATCCTCTTCACGGTCGGACCAGCGCAAACCACCCCGAGCAACGTTGCCGAAGCGCAGGTGCACGCCTTCGACGCGCGGCGAGTAAACGAAGATTTCAAACTTCGGCACCGGCTTCGGCAGCTCCGGAATCTGGTGCGGGTTGAACTTGAAGCTGAAGTAGGACTTATTCTGACCGTTGGCGTCCGTCTGATAGAAGTTGGTCCGCAGGGTCGCTTTGATCAGGTCAAGGTAGCGACGCAGGATGCGGTCTTCGTTCAGCACCTGAACGTCGTCCAGTGCAGTCAGAATCGCCTGTTCCAGACGCAGCTGCTTGTCTTCCAGATCATCGCTGGACAACTTGCGCGCCAGGTAGAAACGGGTTTTGAACAACCGGGTCAATTCGCGAGCGATGTCGGTGTGGTTGTTCAGGGTGCTGGCGATGTAGCCCAGGTCGAAGCCCAGACGGATCTGCTTCATGTAACGGGCATAAGCGCGCAGCAGCGCCACGTCGCGCCATGGCAGGCCAGCGGTCAGCACCAGACGGTTGAACGCATCGTTTTCAGCATCGCCACGGACGATGTGGACGAAGGCGTCCTGCAAGGTGTCGTTGAGTTGCTGGATGTCGAGTTCCAGGCCTTCAGCGGCGGTAAACGCGAAATCATGAATCCAGAACTCGCGGCCATTGTTGTGGCGCAGGCGATAAGGGAATTCGCCAAGCACGCGCAGGCCGAGGTTTTCCAAAATCGGCAGCACGTCGGACAACGCCAGCGGGGTGTCTGCGTGATACAGCTTGCAGTGCAGCTCACGCTGACCGGACACCTGACCCAGTGGCTGATAGAAACTCATCACCAATGGATTTTTTTCGGTCAGGCTCAGCAAGTGCTGCATGTCGACCACAGCCGAATGCGCTGCGAAACGCTCGCGATAACCCGCCGGGAAGCCTTTCGGGAAATCGGCCAGCACGTTGGTGCCGCTGGCTTCGCCGAAGCTTTCGACCGTCAGGCTGGCGTAGTCGTCCTGCCAGCTGCGGCAGGCCTGCACCACTTCTTTTTCCAGGAGCAGCGGGTCGATATCCAGACGGTTCTTCGGATCGACCCGCAGAATCAGCTGGAC
>JALYPE010000706.1 GCA_030856525.1 Pseudomonadota bacterium
CGAAGCCGAAGTGCCGGGCAGCCTGGCGACCGCGCTGCGCGACCGACACATGCTGCTGGTGATCGATAATTGCGAGCACCTGATCGACGCCATTGCGCTGCTCAGCGAAAGCATCCTGCGTGCTGCACCGCACGTGCACATCCTGGCGACCAGTCGCGAAAGTTTGCGGGCCGAGGGGGAATTTGTGCAGCGGCTCGATTCGCTGGATTGCCCGCCGCCGATTGCCGTGCCGGACCGCGCTCACGCCCTGACATTTCCAGCCCTGCAATTGTTTGTCGAACGCGCCATGGCCAGCCATGAAAGTTTTGAACTGACCGACGACGCACTGCCCCACGCCATCGAAATCTGCCGTCGCCTGGATGGCATCCCGCTAGCGCTTGAACTGGCCGCCGCGCAAGTCGGCAGCCTTGGCCTGCCCGCTGTGCTTGCGCAGTTGCAAAGTTGTTTCCGACTGCCCCCTCACGGCACTCAATCCGCGCTGGGTCGCCACCAGACGTTGCGCGCCACGCTCGACTGGAGCTTCGCCCTGCTCACCGCCTGCGAGCAGACCTGCTTGCGCCGGCTGGGTGTGTTCAACGCCGGATTCACGCTGGAGTCCGCTGCGGCCGTGATCATCGGCGAGCACATCGAACCGGGTGAAGTGCTTGGCTCAATCACGCAACTGGTGGCCAAGTCGCTGCTGAACGTGGAGGTCGGCGATGAACAAGTGTTCTATCGCCTGCTCGACACCACGCGCCGCTACGCCGTGGAGAAACTCGAACAGAGCGCCGAGCTGGCCGCCACCCGCCAACGTCACGCTGAGCGCTGCCTGATGTTGATGCAACAGGCGCAACTCAATTGGGAGCTTGTTCCCACAGCGGTATGGATCGAGCGCTACGCCCGAAGCCTTGAGGACATTCGCTCGGCTCTCGATTGGGGCTTGAATGGAGACGGTCCGCAGACACTGGCGATCCAGCTGACCGCGACATCGGCCCCCCTGTGGCAGGAACTGTCGCTGCTCAAGGAACACGGCCTTTACGTGCGCAAGGCCCTGGCGTTGCTCGGGGCATCACCGACGCCCTGCCCTGGACTGCAAATTGTCCTGAAGCTGGCGCTGGGCAGTTCCTGTTATCACACCCAGGGCGGCACCGCAGAGACCATCGAAGCTTTCGCCAGCGCCAGATCCCTGGCCCGACAATGCGATGACGTGGCCGGTCAACTGCGTGCGCTGTCCGGCCACATGGCGGTGAACCTGAGCTGCGCCAATTATCAGATGGCCCTCGAACAGAGCCAGCAATTCGACCGAATGGGGCTGCCGGACGATGCGCTATTGTCGCTCAGCACGCAGCGACTTCGCGTCTTGGCATTGCACTTTTCCGGTGATCAAATACGCGCGCGGGCGGATGCCGAACAGGTTCTCCAGCGCATGGCCCAGAGCGGCCATCTCAACCGCTTCACTCACGGCTTCGGCGTGCAATACGATCAGAGCGTTGCAGCGCTGACAATTCTGGCGCGCATTCTCTGGCTGCAAGGCCAACCGGAACAGGCCTGGCGCACCGCTCGTCAGGCGCTGGATATCGCGATCCAGATCGACCACGGCACGTCCATTTGCTACACCCTGGCGATGGCCGGCTGCCTGATCGCGCACTACAACGGCGATACCCAAACCGCTCGCAATCTGCTGCGTCTACTGCTCGAACAAGCGCAGAAACACTCGGTGCTGCTGTTCTATACCTGGGGGCGCCAGTATGCGCAGGTGATCGACAACGCCGGTGTGCAGGCGCCACTGAGGCCAGGTGTCGGGCTGATCAAGGACCTGATGATCACGCTCGATACTGCGTTCGTCGACGCTGATTTATTGCAACGGGCTGAAGCCGGCACAGCAGGCTGGAGCACTGCAGAAATCCTCCGCGCCAAGGCAGAGGCGCTGCTGGTGGATGATAGCCCGCGCAACGCCGCAACTGCCGAAGCCGTGCTGATCCGGGCGTTGAACGTTGCCAGGCGTCAGGGCGCGCTGGCGTGGGAGTTGCGCAGCGCGACGTCGCTTGCACGGCTTTGGCAGCATCAGGATCGGCACTCGCAAGCTCACACATTGCTCGCACCGATTTACGGCCGGTTCACCGAAGGCTTTGCCACCCCAGACGTGATCAGAGCCCGGCAGCTACTCGACGGGTTGCAGGGCCATCTGCCGGTTTGAACTCCAGCGCACTTGGCTGATATAGCGGGCATGACGCCTTTCGAAGACGCGCGATGCGCCGCTGTGTTCGAGCTTTTCCAGCGCATAGGTGCGAGTGGTGTTGAGGAACCGGTAGCGAGTCGGGCCGCTGCCCTGCTCCAGTGACAGCAACGACTGGCGCGCCAGACTTTCCATCGCTTCCAGCAGTCGACTCGGCGGCAGCACCGCGCAACTGATCACGCCAATCGCGACGTCGAGGGTGAAGGCCAATTTGAACACCGCCAACCGTTGCAGCACGGTTTGCTCAAGCTCGCTCAGCTGTTCATAGCTCCAGTCCAGAGTGGCTTTGAGCGTCTGGTGTCGAGCCACCGCCGTGCGCCGACCGAGGGTCAGCAACTCAAAGCAGTTATCCAGTTGCGCCTGCAATCCAACCAGCCCCAAGGCATCAATTTGCGACGCGGCCAGTTCAATGGCGAGCGGCAAGCCATCGAGGCGTCGGCAGATTTCCCGCACGCTTTGCAGGTCCTGGTCGCGCAGGGCAAACCCGTGCTGACGGTTGCGCGCGCGGCTGACGAACAGTTGCACCGCCGAATAGCCCATGGCCTCGGTGACAGTGTGCACTGACGTCGCCGGTGGCACTACCAACGCAGGCAAACGCAGCAGCGTTTCCCCGCATGCCATCAACGGCGCACGGCTGGTGACCAGAATCGACAGGCGTGGTGCGGATTCGATGAGGTGTTCGACCAGACTGCGGCAGCAATCGAGCAAATGCTCGCAATTGTCCAGCACCAGCAAGGCATGCCGTTGCGCCAAGGCTTCCAGGCCGGTGCCGACCTCCAGTTGCAGGGTTTGCGTCAAATGATCGACGACCTGCGCCGGGCCATCAATGCCGGCGAAATCAACCAGCCAGACGCCATCCTGATAGTGCTGCAACAGCAACTCTGCCACGCGCAGCGCGACGGTGGTCTTGCCGATGCCCCCGGGGCCGACCAAAGTCATCAGCCGCCGGACCGGCAACTGCCGGACCAGCCCACCGACAATGGAATCGCGACCGGTGACCGGAGTGAGCCGTGCGGGCAGATTGTGCTGCGGTTTCTGCACGGTCGCTATCGAGGTCTGCTCACTTGCTGGCACCTGCTGCACCACCGCGACAAAGCTGTAACCACGCTGTGGAATATTGACGATGTAACGCTGGCCGTTCTGCCCGTCACCCAAAGCACGACGTAGCGCCGCGATGTGCACACGCAGGTTGATTTCTTCGACCACCGACGTTGGCCAGACCTCGGCAATCAATTCGTCTTTGCTGACGACGCTGCCGGCGCGCTGCACCAGCACCTGCAGAA
>JALYPE010000727.1 GCA_030856525.1 Pseudomonadota bacterium
CAGCTTCGCCGTGCGCGCCAGCGACAATCGCGCCGAGCCACCGCTGCTCAATAACCGGATCGCCGCAGCCGCCATCAAATAGCCGGTGGCGTGGTCTAGCGCCTGCAGGGGCAGCGGCGTCGGTTGGTCAGCGTTTTTCCACCGCATGCCTGCTTCAGCAATGCCGCTGCTCATCTGCACCAGACTGTCGAAGCCGCGACGGTGTTGCCACGGGCCGTTCCAGCCGTAGGCGTTGAGGCTGACGTCGATCAACCCTGGAGCCAGCCGCTGCCGTTCTGCGCCGCCATAACCCAGGCGTTCCAGAGCGTCGGCGCGGTAACCGTGCAGCAGAATGTCGGCGTCCCCGAGCAGGCCTTCGAACACCGCCCGATCAGCGGCGTCATGTAAATCGAGGCGCGCACAGCGTTTGCCCAGGGTCACTTCGGGCACCACGCCAGGCTCGTTCCAGGTCGGCGGATCGATGCGCAAAACGTCGGCGCCCAGCCCCGCAAGAAAACGACTGGCGACCGGGCCGGCGAGCACCCTGGTCAAATCGAGGACCCGCAATCCCGCGAGCGGTTGCGCCACCGAACCTTGCCACGGCTTGCCGCGCTTATCGTCATTGCCGGCAAACTGAACCAACGGCTCGGCATTCACCGCCAGTCCTTGAGGATGTGCCTGCCATTGCGCCCACGTGCGCATTTCAGCGGCGCAACCACCCGCCGCGACCACGGCATCCTCCAGCTCGGTTTTGCCCCATTGCGCCACTTTGGCCGCCATGGCCGAGCGATCCGCACAGGCACCCAATACGTGTTCGGCCGCCGCGCGGTGATGAGGCGCATTGGTGTGCAGGCGGATCCAGCCGTCCCTGGTCGTGTAGTCGCCGGCGATCGGGTCCCACAAGGGTGGTACGGTCCATCCCACAGGGCGGATCGACGTAGCGAACCAGAATGACGCGAGTCGGCGGTCGATTTCCAGACCGGGCAGGCGGCCGGTGTGTTGTTGCAGCAATTGGCTGACCGCTTGCCCAGCAGCCGCGATGCTGGCGCAGGCGAGGCCGGTCACGGCAAACGCCGAGGGCAGCGCGCCGCTCGAGGTGAAAGCAATCGTTGTGTGCGGCAAGCCGAGTGCGGCTTGGATGGGCGTGAGTAGATCAGTCATCGAAGGCCCTCCAGAACGAGAGCCCGAGCATAGAACAAAAGAACTGACATGCAGCATGAAACCTGTGGGAGCGGGCTTGACCGATCCCACAGGGTTTTGCGGTGATACTAAACCCTGAACTGATCCATCAATTTCATCTGCTGATTGGCCAGTGCATTGAGGTGGCTGCTGATCTGCGCCGATTCAGTGGCCTGCCCGGTCAGGGTTTCTGTCACGGTGCGGATCGCCGAAACATTGCGGTTGACCTCTTCGGCGACAGCGCTTTGCTGTTCGGCGGCGCTGGCGATCTGCAGGTTCATGTCGCTGATCACGGTGACCGCGTCGCTGATTTTACTCAAAGCCTGCACCGCTTGCTGAATCTGCCCGGCGTTGTTGTGCGCCTGGGTCTGGCTCGAATGCATGGTGGCCACGACGCCGCGCGTGCCGGTCTGGATGCGTTCGATGACGATGCGGATCTCTTCCACCGAATCCTGAGTGCGCTTGGCGAGGTTGCGCACCTCATCGGCGACTACCGCAAAACCCCGACCGCTTTCACCGGCGCGAGCCGCTTCGATTGCCGCGTTGAGCGCGAGCAGGTTGGTTTGCTCGGCGATGCTGCGGATCACTTCCAGCACCGAGCCGATCTGCTCGCTGTTGACCGCCAGCGCTTCGACTTCGCCCACGGCTTTACTGACTTCGTCGGCCAGTTGATTGATGTCGCGGGTGCTGCGCTCGATGATCGACATGCCGTCGCGGGCTGACTGATCGGCGCCCTTGGCGGCGTTGGCGGCATTCGACGCGCTGTTGGCGACGTCGTGCGCAGTGGCGCTCATTTCATTGGACGCGGTGGCGACCTGATCAATTTCGCGGAACTGCACCTGCATGCCTTCACTGGTCTGGCGGGCGATTTCGGAAGACTGATCGGCTGTGCCGCGCGCATCGGTGATGCTCTGCTTGATTTGCGCGATGGTCGGTTGCAGCTTGTCGAGGAAACGGTTGAACCAGCTGACCAGCTCGCCGAGCTCGTCTTTTTTGCTGTACTGCAGACGCTGGGTCAGGTCGCCGTCGCCGCTGGCAATGGCCTTGAGCATCTCGGCCACGCTGTTGATCGGCCGGGTCACGCCGGTCGCGGTCAGCCAGATCAGCAACAAGCCGATCAGGCCGGCAGCAACGGCGACCGCCACCGCCATGATCGTGCCGCGCTCCTGAGCGTCATCGAGCACTTCCTGCAGCTTCACCGAGTCTGCCAGCAGCACTTGCTTGGGCAGGTCGATCACCACGGCCCAGGCCTTGGAATCGCCAATCGGACTGACCGGATACACCGCACGAATCAGCTCACCTTGTTCGAGAATTTTTGGCGTGCCCGCACTGAGCAGCTGCAAGACATCCTTGCCGTCCGCCCCCAGTGCGTCAGCGATATTCTTGCCGACCTTGCTTGCATCATTGCTGAGCGCGGCAAGTACGCCGCTGCCAGAGACAATCATCATGTGCCCGGCGTTGTGGAACAGATTGCGCTGGGAATCGACGGCGGCGGCTTGCAGTGCATCAAGCGCGATGTCTACACCGACCACACCAATGGATTTTCCATCCACCAGCAACGGTACGGATATGGTCGTCATGAGCATTTCCTTGCCGCCAACGGTGTCGGCATACGGGTCCAGCAGGCAGGTGCGTTTGCTGTCTCGAGGGCAGGTGTACCAGCTGTTGTAAGGCGTGCCGCTGACGCTCAGGGTAGTTTTGGTCATGTCGTCTTCGTCCATGATCGTGTTGATCCCGGCCCCGCCAGCGCGGCTCCAGTAACTGGCGAAACGACCGGTTTCGTTGGACTGATGCGCTTCATCGTTAGTGAATTCACTGTCCTTGCCGTCGAGCCCGTTGGGCTCGAACGCCAGCCAGATTCCCAATACTTTGTTGTTGCGCTCGAAGGCGGTTTTCAGGCTCTGGTTCAACTCTTCGCGCACCGCGCTGGCCTCAAGCGAGCGCTTGGCTGCCATGCTGCGCAGGTCCTTGATCTGGTCCGCCAACGCGGTCACCACCAGCAGGCTTTCGCCGAAGGTTTTCTGCACCCGCACGGCTTGTTCAGCGGCCTTGGCTTCAAGCAGATCCTGCACGCTGGCGGTGAGCATTTTGCTGCTGGAGGCGCTGACCAATTGATCGTTCTGGTCGGTCTGGTAGATGTTCATCCCGACGATCAGAGCGACAACGCCCAGCAGGCAAAGCCCCGACAGCAGAACAATTTTCAGGCGGATGGAAAGAGAGTCGAACATAGGGCGAGCTCGCAAATGAATGAGTGATTGGCTGGGAGTCGAAGTCGACCCGAGTTGCCAAATCCATTCAGCGCCATTCCTGAACCATCGGCGTGGTGGGGGTTTGCATGAGGGAAAGTCGATGAGCGGTCGGCGCAAGCGTTTGCGCGGTTTGTGGTGAAGGTGAGGATGCCATCGCGAGCAAGCTTTGCTCCCACACCGGTATGCACCACACCTATGCAGACCCTGTGGGAGCAAAGCTTGCTCGCGACAAGACGCCTCGGTTTCTCAGGAGGGTCTCATGCTCGATTCAGGCCGAGACCAGATCCACAGATTGCCCGCGCCCATCCCGACAATGGCCAGGTAAACCGGCCAGCCATGATCGAGCGTCACCAGCATCAACCCTGCGCACAGCAACATGCTCACGGTGGCGCTGACCTTCGCCCGACGCGCAATGATCTTGCCGTTGCGCCAGTTGCTCAGGATCGGTCCGAACAGCCGATGGTTTTCCAGCCACGCACTCAGGCGCGGGGAACTGCGGGTTGCGGCCCACGCGGCAAGCAGAATGAACTCGGTAGTCGGCAGGCCCGGTACGACGATGGCAATCAGGCCGATGCCGAGACTGATGTAGGCGAGCAGGCCAAAAAGCAATCGGGCAAGTTTTGAGTTGGTTGGGTAATGCATGGGGCTCAAGGGAAATCGTAAGGCTTGCGGTAATGCACATACCCTGTGGGAGCGGGCTTGCTCGCGAATACGGTCTGACATTCAACAGGGAAGTCGCCTGT
>JALYPE010000762.1 GCA_030856525.1 Pseudomonadota bacterium
GTCCAGCGTGGGCTCGTCGCTGACGTTCATCACCTGCGCCATCATCAACCCGACCACGCCGGCTACGTGGTAGCAATACTCCAGCGTATCCTCGATCCTGAGGTATTCGCGCTGATGCACGTCCATCGCAAAACCGGCGAGATGATCCATCGCATAAGCCTGACGAATGCCGTGGCGCTCGACCACCTCTTTGAACGCGGCAAAGGCCGGCGCCGACACTGGGCGACCGGCATACACGTCCTGAGTCTGCGCAACCAGATCGTCCAGGCGCTGCTGCGCCAGCCCGGCATCCAGCACGATCGCCGAATGGCCGGCCTCCTGACCATCGATCACGTCATCGCAATGACGGCACCATGCGTACAGCATCACCGCACTGCGCCGGGTCGTGGGATCGAATAAACGTGACGCCGCCGCGAAGCTCTTCGAGCCGACGGTGATGCTTTGAGTGGCGTGGTCCAGAAGCGTCTGATCGCTCATCGCTGCAAGTCTCCCAGCATCAGCCCGGCGGTCGCCTTGGCGGAGCCGATCACCCCCGGCACGCCTGCGCCGGGATGCGTGCCCGCGCCCACCAGGTAGACGTTGCCCAGGCTCGCGTCGCGGTTATGCGGACGGAACCAGGCGCTTTGCCGCAGGATCGGCTCCAGCGAAAACGCTGAACCCAGGTGCGCGTTCAGTTCCTCGCGGAAATCGTTGGGCGTGAAGATGCGGCTGGTCACCAGGTCTTCACGCAGGCCGGGCATGTAATGCTTTTCCAGGTAGGCGAAAATCCGGTCGCGGTAACGCGGCCCTTCCACTTCCCAGTCGATCGGCGCGTTGCCCAGATGCGGCACCGGTGACAGCACGTAATGGCTGGAGCAGCCCGGCGGCGCGAGGCTTGGGTCGGTGATGCACGGCGCATGCAGGTACAGGGAAAAATCCTCGGCCAGCGCCTCGCCCTGGAAAATCTCGTTGATCAATGCGCGATAGCGCGGGCCGAAGCAGACCGTGTGATGTTGCAACTGCGGCTGCGGCCGCTTGAGCCCGAAATGGATGACGAACAGCGAGTTGCTGAAGCGCTTGCCTTTCAACCGGGCGCTCTCTTTCTGACCGCGCGGATGATCCCCCAGCAATGTCGCGTACGTGTGGATGACATCGGCATTCGAGGCGACGCTGTCCGCCTGAAACTGCCGACCGTCCTGCAAACGCACCCCGGTGGCGCGGTCACCGCTGACGTCGATTTTCGCCACGTCGGCGTTCAGTTCGACCCGCCCACCGATGTCCTCGAACAGCTTGACCATGCCCTGCACCAGCGCACCCGTTCCGCCTTTGGGAAACCACACCCCCCACTCGCGTTCCAGCGCATGGATGAGGGTATAGATCGACGACGTCGCAAACGGATTGCCCCCCACCAGCAGCGAGTGAAAGGAAAACGCCTGGCGCAATTTGTCGTCCTCGATGAACTGCGACACCATCGAATACACACTGCGCCAGGCCTGCAGTCTGGCCAGTTGCGGGCCGGCCTGGACCATGTCGCGAAAGGACAGGAACGGCACGGCACCCAGCTTCAGATAACCTTCCTGAAACACCGCTTTCGAATACGCCAGAAAACGTTGATACCCGGCGACGTCATTGGGATTGAGCGCCTGGATCTGGCGGTCCAGCGAGGCTTGGTCGTTGCCGTAATCGAACGCCGTGCCATCCTCCCAGCACAGCCGGTAAAACGGCGAAACCGGCAGCAGCTCGACGTAGTCCTTGATCGACTTGCCCGCCGCGCTGAACAGCTCTTCAATGGCGCTCGGATCGGTGATCACCGTAGGCCCGGCGTCGAACGTGAATCCCTGATCGTGATAAACGTAGGCTCGGCCACCCGGTTTGTCGCGCTTCTCCAGCAACGTGGTCTGCACACCACCAGCCTGCAGACGGATCGCCAGCGCCAGGCCACCAAAACCTGCGCCAATCACGATCGCCGTTTTTTTCTCAGTCATCGGAAGTTCTCATAATGCCGGGGCCGAAGCCGGAAGGCGGCGTGCACGGCCTCACCGACCGGGACCGGTGGTTTGCCTGTAAGCACTCGAAGTTTGTCGCGCAGTGAACTGTCGCCCGCATAAAACCGCTCGATCAGGCCTTCGGACAAACCGTAAAAACGCTGCATGACTTGCCAGCGATCCTGTGGACGGCCGGCCAGAAAAAGCATGCGATTGAGCAATCGATAGAAGCCCTGGCGTTGCCATTGCTGCCGGGCACATTCACGCATGCCGCTGGCAAGCGAGTCGGCGTCGAGTGATTGCTGCGTGGCGATCCAGTCCGCCAGTCGCACCGCATGCGGCAACGAATAGCCCGTGGTGCAGTGGAATAATCCGGCGCGCAGCCCCGAGCGCGGCTGACCCTGGGCCTCGTTCCAGAACGCCTCGAAATCCCCCGCCAAGGTGATCGGCAACACACCCTGCTCTTCGCGCAAACAGGCGGCGACGGACCAGCCCTGTTGACGCACATAGTCGGCGATGTGCTGGCGCAGCTGCTCATGGGACAGCGAATGGCGGTCCACATAGTGGGTGTCTTCGACGAGGACGGTGTCGGCGGAAAACGGCAACACGTAGACAAATCGATAGCCGTCGCCCTGCGCGACGCGCGCGTCCATGATGATCGGCGACGTCAAACCGTGGGGCGCGTGCAGGCGCAGTAATTGCCCGAGAAAGGCCTGTTTGCCCAGCACCATGTGGGCACTCGGCTGTACGCCGCGCCCGTCGATAACGGCAGCGGCTTCGAGAGTCTCACCGTTTTCCAGCACTACGCTGCGTGGGGTGATTTTGGCGATACGCTGGCCGGTCCGCAGATCCGCGCCCAGCGCCTGCTCGATTACCGCGGCAAAACGTTCGGAAGTGATGCTGGCGTAGCCGCTGTTCATACGGCGGGAACGTGCCGGGAAGTGCACGTGATAGCTCGGCCAGGTTTTGACAATCAACGGCGTGATCCATCGATGCTGAGCGGCGCTGAGGTCGCCGTGATGGAAAGACCAGGTGTGATTGCCGCCCGGTTTCGGCTGTTCTTCAATGCACAGTACGCTCAGGTCTGGCCGGATCTGTTTAAGGCGCCATGCAATCAGTCCATTGGCCAGACCGCCACCGGCGAGAATCAGGTCGTGGCTCATATCACTTCTCCGGTCCACACGGGCTGGCCGCTGCGGATCGCCGCCTCGACGATGCTGGCCGCGCGCGTCACCCCACCAGCGGTGTGAATATCGGCCGCCAGCCAGTTGAGCGGCTCCGGCGGATGGGCCAGCAAGCCTTGCAAATGGCGGCTTATGGTCGAAGCACCCGCTCGACGATTCACGCTCACGCCGGCGCCGCTGTAACTGACCCGCGCCGCAACACCAGGCTGATCGAAGGCGATGGGCATCACCAGCATCGGCGTACACGCCATAATCGCGTCCATCACGGTGTTCAAACCGCCATGGGTCACGACCGCATCCGCCTGCTGCAGCGCCCATTGCTGGGGCGCGAAATCAGTGATCCAGGTCGCGCCTTGGCGCTGCAACGTCTGCTCCTGTGCACTGTTCAATCTGCCGCAATGGGCAATCAACAGCTGTGCGTCGATGCGTCGGCAGGCCTTGGCAATTTGCTTGAACATGCTCAGCCGCCCGCCTTGCATCGTCCCCAGACTAGCGAACACAAATGGCCTGTCTGCTTCGATAGGCCAGTCGCCAGACGTCTCGGACGACAGCGCCCGTAACGGGCCAACGGCATGAAAATGCGCCGGCCGGTGCTGGCGCGGGAAATCGAAGCTGTCGGTTGTCTGGCTGATCTGTGCAAGCGGCGACAGGTAATGATGCACGCCATCGCGAGGCGGGATCGACAGTTGTTTCGAGGCCTGATGCAGGACGTCGCGCAACGGCCGCATGAACCAGTCGTGCACTTGGCGGCTGCCGTCGTACATGCGCTGGCTGCGTTCGTCGGTGGCGTAGGCGAACGGCATCACCGGCAACGGCAGCTTCGGTTCGCGGTTGATCGGCAAGGCACAGGCCACCGATACAAAGGGCAGCCCTAGCCCCTCGGCGACCAGTCCACCGGCCGCTTCCATCTGATCGCAGAGCAGCGCGTCGATGTCCTCGCCCGCCAAGGCCGCGGGGAGTTCGGCACACAGCATCGCCGTGCTGTCACACAGGTCGCGGATCACCCGGCGCAAACCCAGCGGACCGCCCGGATTCGCCGCGCGGCGCAGTTGGCGTTCGAGACTACCGGGCGGATGACTGCTGGCGCCAAGTGCCCGAAAGCCAATACGCGGATCGGCCAACCAGTGACGCGTGTCTGCCTGCTGGAAGAAAGTGACACGGTGCCCCCGATCCAGCAGCTCCCCGCTCAGCGCCTGAAGCGCCTGGAAGTGGCTGTAGAAACCGGGAGCGATCACCGCAAAATGGCTCATGGCTGCAGATCACCCAGATTCAAAGGCGCCAGCAAACGGGCGTGACGTAACGCCTTGAGATCAGCCGAGCCGGTGCAGAAACAGGCAATGCGCAGCTGACGGATCACAATCTCGAAATGCTCGATGACCGCCGCCGTGGACAGTGTCGCGTCGTGCA
>JALYPE010000769.1 GCA_030856525.1 Pseudomonadota bacterium
GTGGCCGAGTGGTTTAAGGCAACGGTCTTGAAAACCGTCGACTGTAACAGGTCCATGAGTTCGAATCCCATCGCCTCCGCCATATTTGTATCGATAAAGCCCTGATTATTCAGGGCTTTGTCGTTTCTGGCGTTTGGAAAAACCTCACAGCCCACACTCCAGCCCACACCTTGGATGAAGTCTTCATTTTTGACCGACGGCTGGTTTTTCGTATGGCCTGTTGTGTGCACCTACATTCCTGAGAAACGGATCGGGGTTGTTTTCGCAGAAAGCGCCGGAACGAATGTAGAGATCGTGACCTCTACACGCCTCAACCAGACGAAGCAGGATAAATTTAACGGTTCTGAGCCATCGCTGCGAAGAAGACTGTCGAGCTGCGCATAGACTGATATCGCGTGCACGACTTCACGCCTGTCTACCTAAACATGAACTGAGGATAGGGCGTTTGGCATTGATATCCTTCAACACGCCTGCGTGGGTATGATTGACCCCTAACAAGCAGGAATTGACTCATGGGAAAGAAAAACACCGCCTCTGTCGAGCCCAATGAAAATGGCACCAAGGAGCGGATACTGAAAATCGCTGCGGAGTTGTTTTCGACGCGGGGCTTTCACGCGACCGGTATGGCCGAGCTGGAAAAGGCCACGGGCCTTGGTCGGGGTGCGCTGTATTACCACATCGGAAGCAAGGAAGAGTTGCTATTCGAGATCACCAGCCGCTATCTGCGGGTCTTGATCGCTGAAGGCAGCCCTCTGTGCGCAAGCGATATACCTGCGGAGGACAAATTTCGCCAGTTTTCCAGCATCGTCATGCGGACGATCGTCAGCCATCTTGCCGAGATGACTGTCTGTTTCCGTGAAGTGTATTCCGTGATTGGCGCACGCCAGACCGAATTACTCGACCTGCATCGTCAGTATGAAAGGCTCTGGTCGCAGATCCTCAAGACAGGCGTGAGTGAGGGTACTTTCCGGACATCTGACTCGCTGGCCGTCAAGGCTATCCTTGGCATTCACCACTACAGTTACCTGTGGATCAAACCTGGAGGACCGCGCTCCCCGGACTCCATCGCAATGTTTTTTTGCGACACCATTCTTCCAGGACTCAAGGCTACGCAAACCCAGGTTTGACGATCATTAGCGGCGCATCACATGCGCCGTCTGCGCTCTTATCCCCTTTCACCCAGACACACTTCGACGCTTTGGTGGCATTCGTGACCACTGGACATCCGCACTTTCCGATCTAAGCTTAGAAACAGACTGACCGATCAGTCCACTGATCAGTTGTCTGCTCCGGTTCAGCTTCCGAGGAAAAACAATGACAAAAATACCCAAGGTCCGTGCGAAGCAAGAAGTGTCTGAAACACCAATAGCCCGCAGAGATTTTCTGATTAAAAGCGGAGCATTAGTTGGCACTGCCGCATTTCTTCTGGCCGACAGTAAACTCGCCACGGCAGAGACCACCAGCACGGCCAGCCTGGACCCGAACCTGCCCCTTGAAACCCCGCAATGGACTCGCAGCCTTGGCGCCCCGACCGCGAGTCCTTACGGAAAACCCTCAAAATTCGAAACCAATGCGGTCAGAAATCTATACCCCGGTCTGAAAGACACGATGTCTGCCTACAGCACCTCGCCGCTTCAAGAACTGGACGGCATCATTACGCCCAACGGTTTGTTTTATGAGCGCCACCACGCGGGGGTACCGGAGATAAATCCTGCTGAACATCGGCTGATGCTCCACGGCCTCACTGAAACAGCGCTGATATTTACCATGGACGAAATTCGCCAGTTCCCCGCTGTGTCGCGGGTGCACTTCATGGAGTGCTCCGGTAATCCGTCGTTTCTTCCTCCGTGGGGTACCGCGGCCGAAGTCAGTGGTTTGGTGAGTTGCGCGGAGTGGACTGGAGTTACCCTGAAAACACTGCTGGATGAGGCCGGTCTGAAGCCAGAAGCGAAATGGATCATCGCCGAAGGTGCTGATGGCGCCGCTATGACACGCAGTATTCCCATCGAGAAGTGTCTGGACGATGTGATGGTCGTCTAAAGCCAGAACGGCGAGCGGCTTCGGCCAGAACAGGGATACCCGCTGCGCCTGTTTGTCCCGGGCTACGAAGGCAATACTCACATCAAATGGCTGCGACGATTACACGTCAGCGACGTACCTGCCTACAGCCGAGAGGAGACCGCTAAATACACTGACTTGATGGCCGACGGCAAAGCCCGGAAGTTTTCCTTTGTCATGGAATGCAAATCGCTGGTGACCTACCCCTCCGGCACCCAGAAACTGACACGTAAGGGTCTACATGAAATGCGTGGCATTGCATGGAGTGGCCACGGCAAGATCACACGTGTCGACGTCTCGGTAGACGGCGGCAATAACTGGACCCAGGCCAGGCTGCAGGAGCCCGTTCTGACCAAGGCACTTACCGCCTTCAGAGCCGCTTTCGAATGGAACGGCCAGGAACTGATGATCATGAGCCGCGCCATTGACGAGACCGGGTACGTGCAGCCTATGCTGGAGCAATTGATCGGCGAGCGTGGCAAGGTGTCGTTCTATCACAACAACTCAGTGCAACCTTGGCGGGTGTCCCGCAATGGGGAGGTGACCAATGGACGGGCCTAAAACTGGATCGTTGCTCCTGGGTTTGTTCTGCGCGTGCGCGGTCACCTTTGCCGCCGCACAACCCAAATATGGCTTGGGCACGCAAGCTTCGGACACACAGATCGCTAGTTGGAACATCGATGTGGCCCCCGATGGGAAGGCCTTGCCACCAGGGAGCGGCACGGTAGCCGACGGCGAAAAAGTTTACATGAACAGCTGTGTCGCCTGTCATGGATTAAAACTCGAAGGCGGCGTCGGCCCAGCATTGGCGGGAGGCGACGGGTCGCTGACCACTGACAAGCCGGTTAAGACAATCGGCAGCTATTGGCCCTACGCAACGACTCTTTTTGACTACATCCGTAGAGCAATGCCCTTTCAGGCTCCACAGTCATTGAGTAATGAACAGGTATACGCAGTCACCGGCTACATCCTGCACATGAACAAACTGATTGAAGCCAATACGACCGTCAATGCATCGACACTGGCAGCGGTAAAAATGCCGAATCGAAACGGTTTTTTTGTCGATGACAGACCCGACAGCAAAGCGGTTGCTTGCATGACTGACTGCTTGAAAGCCCCCTGATGGATCCCTGCCTGACAGGGCAGAATTGCGAATCAATGGCGGAGCGATGCGCAGCGTCAGTCAGCCTGACGCTGCGCATCGCTCTTCGAGCAACCGTACGAACATGGTCAGGCTTTGCGACACCGTCCCCCGCCGCCACACCAGCCAGGTTCGCAAATAGCGAAAGGACTCCGACAAAGGCCACACACTCACCGTGGTGCAGCCCGGCATGCTTTCGAGCATGCTGCGTGGCATCAGCGCCAGGCCAGCACCGGAGCTGACACAGGCCAGCATGCCGTGATAGGACTCCATTTCAAAAATCTTGCCGGGCACCGCAGCATCCTTGGCAAACCAACTTTCAAAGTGATGGCGGTACGAGCAATTGGAGCGAAAGGCGTAGATGTTTTCGCCGTTCACATCCTGCGCACGGTAGATCGGTGAATGGTTGAGTGGCGCGATCAGCACCATCTCCTCCTCGAATGCCGGCACGCCCTCCAGTGTCGGGTGCAGCACCGGCCCGTCGACAAACGCAGCGGCCAATCGACCCGATAGCACGCCGTCGATCATGGTCCCGGAAGGACCGGTGGACAGGGCCAGTTGGACCTTGGCGTGCTTCTGGTTATAGGCGGCCAGCAATTCAGGAATTCGCACCGCCGCTGTGCTCTCCAGCGACCCCAGGGGAAACGAACCTTGCGGTTCTTCCCCGGCAACCGTCGCGCGCGCCTCCTGGACCAGATCGAGAATGCGCCGGGCATAGTCGAGAAAACTCCAACCGGCCGGTGACAGCCGAAGGCGGCTTTTCTCGCGGATAAACAGGTCCACGCCCAGGTCCAGTTCCAGTTGTTTGATCCGCGTCGTCAGGTTCGACGGCACACGATGGATGTGTTGAGCGGCGACGCTGATGCTGCCGTGCTCGGCAACCGCTTTGAAAATTTCCAGCTGCACCAGATCCAAGACATTCTCCATACGTGAACGAGACGGTCAGCATTATTCAGTTTTCAGAAGCTGAAAGCCACCGTAGTCTGAACACTTCCCCACCCCACAGGACGGTGCCATGACCAATATTTCCAGCCTCACCCACGCTATTTCGATTAACCCCGCCAACGGCGAGCAAATCGGTAACTACCCTTTTGAATCCGAAGCGGCGCTGCGAACCGCACTGTCACGTGCCACGGCCGGGTACCGTGTCTGGCGCGGCACACCGGTTGCCCAACGCGCGCAACGGCTGACAGCCCTGGCCAACGTCTTGCGCAGCAACGCAGAAACGATGGCGAACATGATCACCCTGGAAATGGGTAAGCCGATCACTCAAGCACGTGGCGAAATCGAAAAGTGTGCGCAGCTCTGCGAGTGGTACACCGAACACGGCCCGGCCATGCTGAATGCTGAACCGACAATGGTTGAGGGCGGGAAAGCACGCATTGAATACCGTCCACTCGGCCCGATTCTCGCGGTGATGCCATGGAACTTCCCGATCTGGCAGGTCCTACGCGGCGCCGTT
>JALYPE010000798.1 GCA_030856525.1 Pseudomonadota bacterium
GGTGGTGCGGCATTCCGATAAATCCCCTCGCCACAGGTCAGTCATACCATCCAACCCAAATCCCCGAATACCACTATCAGCCATTTTTGCCTCCCTGCCACATGACAGACGCATTACATCCCTAGGATGAGCTTCATCTGCTTGATGAGGCCTGTCCATGAACCACTCGATCGCAACTGCCCTGACCAACCCCGGTGCGCCGATGAAAGTGCGTGGCGTGCAGAAACGCTTCGGCGCCTTCACTGCGCTGGACAACGTCTCGCTCGACGTCGCGGCGGGCGAACTGGTGTGTCTGCTCGGCCCGTCGGGCTGTGGCAAAACCACGCTGCTGCGCTGCATCGCCGGTCTTGAGAAGCAGGACAGCGGCGAGCTGTACCTTGGTGATCGCGACGTTTCTCACCTCGCTCCCCAAGCCCGGGACTACGGCATTCTGTTCCAGTCCTACGCGCTGTTCCCCAATCTTACCGTCGAAGCGAACATTGCCTACGGCCTCGCCGGCAGTGGCCGCGATGAAGTGCGCAATCGTGTCGGGCAGATGCTGGAACTGGTCGGCCTGATCGGCAGCGAGAAAAAGTACCCGGGCCAGTTGTCTGGCGGCCAGCAGCAGCGTGTCGCCCTGGCCCGCGCGCTGGCGCCGGCGCCTTCGCTGTTGTTGCTCGACGAACCGATGTCGGCCCTCGACGCCCGGGTTCGCGAGCACCTGTGTACCGAACTGCGTCAACTGCAGCGCAACCTCGGCGTGACCACGCTGATGGTCACGCACAACCAGGACGAGGCCATGCTGATGGCCGATCGCATCGCCGTGATGAACAACGGCAAGGTCGAGCAATACGCCTCGCCGCAAGACATCTACGACCGCCCGGCGACCCCATTTGTGGCGGAATTTGTCGGCCAGGGTAACTGGCTGCCGTTCAACCGCAGCAGCGACAGCCACGCGCAAGTCGGCGGCATGAGCATGCGCCTGGCCGACGGCAGTGCGAAGACCGCGTCGGGCCGTTTGTTCTGCCGCCCGGAAGCGATCAACGTCAACCCGCCGGTGCATGAGGAAAATCTGTTCTCGGCGAAAATCCGCGAAATCACCTTCCTCGGCAACCGCTGCCGCATGAGTTTCGAACTCGATCAACTGCCCGGCCACGCCTTGCTCGCCGAACTGGCGCCGGAATCCATGCCGCGCCTCGGCGCGCAGCAGATCATGGTCGCCTTGCCTCCGCGCAGCCTGCAGGTGTTCGCCTGATGAGCGCGAACATCGCGCTGCCGATACCGCACAAGCAGGCTCGGCAGACCTCCCGCGCCGAGCTCGGCGACCGGGTGTTCGTGGTCGGCGGCAAAGTTCTCTTGCTGGTGCTGTTGGGCGTCGCTGTATTGATGCCGTTGCTGGCCATCTTCTGGCGCGGTTTCAGTTCGGAAGCCGGGCAGGGCGGTGGCTGGGTCGCCGCACGGGAACTGGTCACCAGTGCCAACTTCCACTGGCTGGTCGGGAACAGCCTGAAAGTTTCCCTCAGTGTGGCGGCCATTGTCGTACCGCTGGCGTATCTGTTTGCCTACGCCCTGCAACGCACGTTGATTCCCGGCAAGGGCATCTGGCGCGGCATCTCGCTGCTGCCGTTGATGGCGCCGTCGATGTTGCCGGGGATTGCCCTGGTCTATCTGTTCGGCAATCAGGGCATGTTGCGCGGCTTGCTCTCGGACAACATCTACGGTTTCTGGGGCATTGTGCTCGGCGAGGTCATTTACACCTTCCCACACGCTTTAATGATTCTGCTGTCGGCGCTGTCCCTGGCAGACGCGCGACTGTTCGATGCCGCTTCCAGCATGGGCGCCAGTCCGGCCAAAGCCTTTCGCAGCATCACCTGGCCGGCGACGCGTCAGGCCGTGTTCGCGGCGTTCTGTCTGGTATTTACCTTGACCATCACCGACTTTGGCGTGCCCGTGGTTGTCGGCGGCGATTATCAGGTGCTGGCACTGGAAGCCTACAAAGCCGTGGTCGGCCAACAGCAATTCGGTCGCGGCGCGCTGATCGGCATGGTCCTGCTGCTACCGGCACTGCTCAGCTTTGCGGTCGATGCCTGGCTGCGTCGGCGTCAAGGCGATTCCATGAGTGGTCGGGCGCAGGTTTTTCAACCGGCGCCGTCGAAGCTGCGCGACGGCTGCTACTTCGCGATCGTCTTGCTGATCTGCGCCGCGTTGCTGTTGGTGTTTGGCATGGCCGTGTTCTCTTCGCTGGTGAAATTCTGGCCGTACAACCTGTCGCTGTCGCTCAACCACTACCAGTTCAATGACACGGCGGGCGGCGGCTGGCTGGCCTATGGCAACAGCGTGGGGATGGCCATCTGCACGGCATTGATCGGCAGTGTGCTGATCTTCACCGGCGCCTATCTGATGGAAAAAACCAAAGGCCAGCGCGGACTGAACCTGACCCTGCGCATGCTCAGTTTTGTACCGATGGCGGTGCCTGGCCTGGTGCTCGGCCTGGGTTACGTTTTCTTCTTCAACCTCACCGGTAACCCGCTGCACGTGCTCTACGGGACCATGACGCTGCTGGTGGTCTGCACCATCGCTCACTATTTGACCACCGCGCAAATGACCGCGACCACCGCGCTGCGTCAGCTCGATGCCGAGTTCGAAGCCGCCGCGCTGTCGCTCAAGGCGCCGCTGTATCGGCACTACTTGCGGGTGACCGTGCCGATTTGCCTGCCGGCGCTGCTGGACATCGTGCGCTACCTGTTCGTCTCGGGCATGACCACCGTCTCGGCTGCGATCTTCCTCTACAGCCCCGACACCATCCTCGCGGCGGTGGCGGTGCTGAACATGGACGACGCCGGCAACGTCGGCGGCGCGGCGGCGATGTCGACCCTGATTCTGTTTACCTCAGCAGGCGTGTCTTTGCTGCTGGCCTGGGCCTCGCGCGGTTTGTTGCGCCGCTCTCAGGCCTGGCGGCAAACCGCGCCCGGCAATTGATTCATTGATTGAAAAACAGAAAACCCCTCAACTCAAAACAGGAAAAGATCATGTTCAAGCCCCTGGCTCTGGCCGCTGCTGTCCTCTCCGCTTTCAGCCTGAATGCTTTCGCGGCGACCACTGAGTTGACGGTGTACACCGCCCTCGAAGCCGAACAGCTGAAGACTTATAAACAAGCCTTTGAAAAAGCCAACCCGGACGTCGAGATCAAATGGGTGCGCGATTCCACCGGCATCATCACCGCCAAATTGCTCGCTGAAAAAGCCCGTCCGCAGGCCGATGCGGTCTGGGGCCTGGCCGCTTCGAGCCTGGCGATTCTCGATCAGCAAGGCATGTTGCAAAGTTACGCGCCAAAAGACCTGGACAAAATCGGCGGCAACTATCGGGATGCCGCCAACCCACCGGCGTGGGTCGGCATGGACGTGTGGGCCGCGACCATTTGCTTCAACACCGTTGAAGCCGAGAAGCAGGGTTTGAGCAAGCCGGTGAGCTGGCAGGACCTGACCAAGCCTGAGTACAAAGGCAAGATCGTCATGCCTAACCCGGCGTCTTCCGGCACCGGTTTCCTCGACGTCAGCGCCTGGTTGCAGACCTTTGGCGAGAAGCAGGGTTGGAAATACATGGACGATCTGCACCAGAACATCGGCCAGTACGTTCACTCCGGTTCCAAGCCGTGCAAACTTGCCGCAGCAGGTGAATTCCCGATCGGCATTTCCTTTGAATACCCGGCTGTACAGCTCAAGCGCCAGGGCGCGCCGCTGGACATCATCCTGCCGAAAGAAGGCCTGGGCTGGGAGATCGAAGCGACTGCCGTGATCAAAGGCACTCCGCATGAAGAAGCGGCGAAGAAACTGGCGGACTTCTCCGCGAGCCCGGCGGCGATGGATCTTTACAAAGAAAACTTCGCTGTTCTTGCGCAGCCTGGCATCGCCAAGCCGCAGACCGAATTGCCGGCGGATTACGAGCAGCGCCTGATCAAAAATGACTTTGCCTGGGCCTCGAAAAATCGCGACGCGATCCTGGCCGAGTGGCGCAAGCGCTATGACGGCAAGTCCGAGAAGGTGGTTGCCAAGTAAACAATGCACAACCTGTGGTGAGGGGATTTATAGGAATGCCGCACCAGCCCGTTGGGGTGCGAAGCAGCCCTAAAAATAGTCCTGCGACTGCTTCGCAGTCGAACGGGGATGAATCCCCTCGCCACAGAATTAGGGACAAAAATTCATGACACAACCCAACGACCTGCTGATCATCGGCGCCGGCATCCTCGGTCTGTCCCATGCCTACGCCGCCGCCAAACGCGGCCTCAAGGTCACCGTCTTCGAGCGCAGCGAAACGCCGCTTGGCGCCTCGGTGCGCAATTTCGGCCAGGCCCTCGTCACCGGCCAGCCGCCAGGGCCGATGCTTGAACTGGCCAAAGCCAGCCGCGCCATCTGGGGTGATTGGGCGCAACAGGCCGGCCTGCAACTCAAGCGCAACGGCTCATACCTGTTCGCCCGCACCGAAGCCGAAGAACACCTGCTGGAAATGTTCTGCGCCGGCCGCGCCGTGGAGCACAACTACCGCGTCGAACTGTTGCAAGGCGCGGCGCTGCGTGATTTGTACGGCGGCCAGTTCAGCCATCACCGCGCCGCGTTGCATGGCATCGACGATCAACAGCTGTATTCGCGCGAGGCGATCCCGGCGTTGATCGACTACCTGCGCCGCGAACTCGCGGTCGAATTTCACTTCTCGACGCTGGTGCGCGATATCGAACCGGGCCGTCTGCACAGCACCGCCGGCACGTTCAACGCCGAGCACATCATCGTCTGTTCCGGTCACGATTATCAGACGCTGCTGGCAGAGCCGATCGCCGCGCTCAACCCGCAGATCTGCCGCCTGCAGATGCTCCGCGCTCGTCCGCAGTTCAATCTCAACCTGCAACACGCACTGCTCACCGGTCTGAGTTGCGTGCATTACGGGGCCTTTGCTGATCTGCCGGAAGCAGCCGCTGTGCAGGCGCAAATTCTGCGCGAGCAACCGCACTTGCATGACAACGGCATACACCTGCTGATCAGCCCTACGCCTTACGGCGAGTTGATCATCGGCGATTCCCATCACTACGGCCGCGATCCATCGCCGTTCAACGCAGAACAGGTCGATGACTGGATGATCGAACTGGCGGAGCAAACGCTGGGCTGCAAGGTACAAGTGGTGGAGCGCTGGCAGGGCGTCTATGGTTCACGGGGCCCGGGGCCGTTTTCGTTTTTGCGGCCGATGCCAGGCGTTAGCGTGGCGCTGATGCACAGCGGGGTCGGCATGAGCGTCGGCCCGGCGATGGCCGAAGCGAATGTCGCGACCTTGCTGGGAGAACGTTGATGGACCGCACGGCGCAGGTTGTTGAAGAGGTGTTCGGCTTGTACGAACGCTTCGGCGACAGTGACTACATCGGTGAACCCGTGTCGCAGCTCGAGCATATGTCTCAGGCCGCTGAGCTGGCCATGGCCGAAGGCTTCGATGATGAAGTGGTGCTCGCGGCGTTCTTCCATGACATCGGCCACATCTGCGCCGCCGAAAACGCCGAGAACATGGGCGGGTTTGGCGTGGTCAGCCATGAACGCCTCGGCGCTGATTACCTGCGACGCGCCGGCTTCAGCGAACGCTTGGCGCGGCTGGTGGAATACCACGTACAAGCCAAGCGTTATCTGACGCTCAGGGAGCCCGGGTATTTCGAGCGTTTAAGTGAAGCCAGTCGCCGGACATTGCAGTATCAGGGTGGGGTGATGACCGAGGTGGAGGCTGAAGCGTTCGAGCGTGATCCGTTGTGCGCGGTCAGCCTGCGCATGCGGCAGTGGGATGAGTCGGCGAAGGAGATGGATGTGCCGGTGATAGATCTTGTGATGTTGAAGCGCAAAGCCGCGAACGTTTTGTCCGGCGCGTCACGTTGAGCTGTCATACAGGCCAAAGCACTCGCCGGCATCGCCCACAATCCCCGTAGCAGCTGCCGAGCCTGCGAGGCTGCGTCCGAGGCCGAAGGACTCGCACCATGGGCGACTCGGTGGGTCAGATACTTCGCGTCAGCAGGTCTGGCGTCTGCTTCGCAGCCGAACGCAGCCTCGCAGGCTCGGCAGCTGCTACAGGACTTTCCGGGCCAATGCTTCGATTTGCTCCTGGCGCTCGGCCTGATCCAGCTTCGGATGAGGATTGAGCGACGACCATTGCGGATGCGCCCGCGCCTTGTTCAGGGCGTCGGGCAATTTGCCTTCGCGCCAGGTCTTGTCCTGTGGCGTGGCCACCTGAATGCTGTCCATCGCCGCATGCCCGCGGGCATTCAGCGCCTGCAGCAGCTGACGCTGACGCAATGCCAGCAGCCTTAGCACGCTGTCATCAACGGTCAGTTCTCGCTGGCCTTTGATTTTCCCCATGAGGCGGCTGCCATAACTGCGCGCGGTTTGCAGGGCGCCGCCGGCAATCGCACCGGCCAGCGCCGCTGCGCCCAAGGTCAGGCCGCCGACCAGCAGATCGACGCCAGCGCCCGCCGCCGCGCCCGCGGCAATGCCGCCGCCCACGCGCACACCCAGTTGCTTGAGCGTTTCCGGATTGAACAGGTCATCGCCCCAACGCCCGTCGAGCAACGGCAAGTCGCTGGCCGCTGCGTCTTGCGGGCGGAAGGCGTAAAGCCTGAGCAGCGCTTCGACGCAGCGTTGCTCGCGTTGACGCACGGCTTTGCGCAGCTCGCTGATCGCTTGTTGTTCCTGCTCCGGCTCGCTGACCACACTGCGCCGGCACGCAGCGCAATCGATCAGCAACTCGGCTATCAGCCGCGCCGCACTGTGCTGACGCGCGAGGCGTTGCGCCTGTTGATCGGCAATCAGTCGCTCAAGTTGTGGCCGCGAGGTTTCAAGCAGCAGCGCGAGGCTTTCGTAGAGTCGACGTTCGCCATCCTCCGGCGGCGCGACGCTGTCGAAACGCACCAGCGCGTGCAGACCCAGGCGCGCCAACGCTTCGCGCCAATCCGGTTCGCGGTGGTTGGCGCTGCTGACGAAATTCAGCACAGGCAGCAACGGTTTGCCACAACTGGCCAGCACCTCCAGTTCATCGCGGTATTTCGACAGCACCGGCTCGCGGGCATCGATCACGTAAAGACCGGCGTCGCAGGTCAGCAGTTGCCGCAGCACTTTGGCTTCTTGTTCAAAGCGCTGGCGTGCTTCGCTGCCATCAAGGAATCGCGCCAGTCGCGCCGGGCCGTCGAGACGCTCGCCGGGACGCTCCAGGCGTTCAAGGTAATCGAGCAGGGCGATGGCGTCCTCCAGCCCCGGTGTGTCGAACAGGTCGAGCAACGGCTCGCCGTCCACTGACAGCCGTGCACCTTCGACATGTCGAGTGGTGCTGGGCCGGTGGGACACTTCGCCGAAGCCGACATCCCGCGTCAGGGTGCGCAACAACGAGGTCTTGCCGACGTTGGTATGGCCGACAACGGCGAGTTTCAGCGGCGGTTTACCCGGCTTAGTCATGACCTGTCTCCAGCCAGTTCAACGGCGCGCTGTCGGCAAATGCCAGTTCCAGTTGCTGCAGCGCCAGGTGCCAGTCGCCGAGCCGGTCGGCATCCAGCGCTTCGCCCGGTGGTGCTTGCAGCAGCCAGACACGTGTGGCGCTGGCGTTACGCGCCAGTTCGGCGATCAGCGCGAGGCTGCCGCGATCCGGTGAACGGCGCGGGTCGCACGCGATGGCCAGGCGAGCGGGCGGAAAGCGGCTGAGTTGTTCAAGCAGTTTATGGCGCGACTCACGACTGTCGAGAATGCCCGCGTTGCTGACATTTTTCGGCAGAGACGGCGGCCACGGTCGTTGATCGTCCAGCTCGATCGCGACCAGCAGCGCGCCGTCGCTTTGCAGCTCATTGAGCGTGCTTTCGACACGATGCAGGTGTTCAGGCGCCGCATCGCTGATCCCGAGGCGTTCGCTGGTGGGCATCAGCCGTTCGCGCAGTTGCGCGTAACCGGGCAGGTTCAAATCCAGACGCAGACGGGCTTTGCCGCTTTTCCAGCGCCACAGGCAGAACACCGCCAGCAGCAGGCGCGGCAACACCCCATAGATCAGCAACACGCCCACCAGCCACGCCGCCCAGGCCTGGCGCGCGTTTTCGATGTTCAACGCGCTGTCGCCGCTGGCGCGGATCATTTCCACCGTCGGTACGCTGAAACCGAGCAGGGCAGGCACCGCGCCCAGTGCTTGAGTCATGGCAACGAACGTGTCGCCGCCCAGGATCGTGGTTTCCCAGACGAAGCCGTAACGCCGGGTCGCCATCAGCATCAGCAGAATCACTAATGCGCTAAGCATCGCCAGCAACCACAGGCCATTGACCAGCGCACCGAGCGCCCAGCGATTGAGTTTGTGGCGTTGCAGCAGCAGGAGCAGGGCGGGTGCCAGTTGTGCAGCTTTGGCATCGCGGGCTAGTTTTTCACTGAGCCACAACCACAGCCGCCCAAGCGTTGCACCGTGGTCACCAGCAAACACCGAGCCCAGCGCCCAGCTCGTCAGCAGAATCAGGTTCAGCCCAAGCAGACTGCCCAGCGCCCAGAACACATTCACCGGCGTCTGGCCGTCGCCGAGTGCGGTAAATGCCAGGCCGGTGCCGGTGACGACGGCCAGCACTGCCATGACAACCAGCGCCAGGCGCGCGCCTTGCAGCCAGTGCGTGAGGGCGTTGCTCAGCCCGTCACGCTCGGCCAGCCAGAGTGCGCGGCGCTGGATGCGTGCCGACAGGTCGCCCCCGGCGCTACGGGCCAGACGGTTGGCTTCCAGATCATCCAGAGGGCCGGCGTGTTCTTCGCGCAGGCGGATGGTTTCGGTCAACCAGAGGGTATTCAGTTCAGTCACGCGTCGTTCCGTCGCTCCATTGAGCTTGTGAGCATAACCGCTGTGGCGCCTGTCGGGGGGCTGCGTTGCGAGAAGCTGAGGCTCTGGTATCCTCGCCGGCATGACTAAATCACTCCCCCTCAGCCTGATCGCAGCCCTCGGTGAAAACCGCGTGATCGGCGTCGACAACAGCATGCCCTGGCACCTGCCGGGGGACTTCAAATATTTCAAGGCGACCACGCTCGGCAAGCCGATCATCATGGGACGCAAGACCTGGGATTCCCTCGGCCGTCCGCTGCCGGGGCGGTTGAACCTGGTGGTCAGCCGTCAGGCCGGTCTGGTGCTGGAAGGTGCGGAGGTTTATCCGTCGCTGGAAGCCGCCGTGGCCCGCGCCGAGGCATGGGCGCGGGAGCAGGGCGTTGATGAGCTGATGTTGATCGGTGGGGCGCAGTTGTATGCGCAAGGGCTGGCGCAGGCAGACCGGTTGTACCTGACGCGGGTGGCCTTGAGCCCGGACGGGGATGCGTGGTTTCCGGCGTTTGATGAGGGGCAGTGGAAGAGGGTGTCCAATACCCCGAATCCGGCTGTCGATGACAAACCGGCGTACAGCTTCGAGGTGTGGGAAAAAGCTTAAAAGCTTAAAAGCTTCGCG
>JALYPE010000844.1 GCA_030856525.1 Pseudomonadota bacterium
GACCTCAACCGGGCGCTCGCTCCATGGCAGGCTCGAGTACTCAGTGCGCTTTTCGAGCTGCATTTCGTCGATGCCGGCCAGGTTCTGCTGCGCGCGGCCGTTGGACTGCGCGTTCATGAACGGGTTAAGCCCGGCGAAACCGTAACTGAACCAGTCGCGGGTCACGCTATCCGGAAGGTTGCCGAGGGCGAACACGTTGACCACGTTGGCGCCAACGCCGCCCACCACCGCCACGGCGCCCAGCGGGATCTCGTAGACTTCGCGCCAGGGTTGGTACGGGGTGTAACGATCGTAGTGGCGAGTGACCTCGAACTCGGTGACCTCGAACGTTTTCTGCTCGTGGATTTTGACCCGACGTTGCGGCAGCTCGAGCACCTTGGGCTCGCCGACATCAATCTGCAGGCTGTGGTCGAGCAATTTGCGCTCGACACGTGCCTCGTGCTCACTGCGTTGCGACATCTGATTGGCGCAGCCGCTGACCAGCAGGGTGCCGCACAAGGCGGCACCACCGAGGCCTAAGGTGTTTCGCTTGAACATGACGTCTCTATCTGGTGTCAGCGGCGGATACGGGCCTGGAGGAAGGACAGCACGTCGGCAACCGGCAGCGCTTGCGCTTCAGGTTCGGTACGGCTCTTGTATTCCAGATTGCCTTCGGCGAGACCGCGGTCACTGACCACGATCCGGTGAGGGATGCCGATCAGTTCCATGTCGGCAAACTTGATGCCCGGGCTGGTTTTCTTGTCGCGATCGTCCAGCAGCACTTCAAAGCCCGCGGCAGTCAATTCTGCGTAGAGCGTGTCGGTGGCTTCGCGGACCTGTTCGGTTTCGTAGCGCAGCGGCACCAATGCGATCTGGAACGGCGCCAGGGTGTCGCTCCAGATAATCCCGCTGGCGTCGTTGTTCTGCTCGATGGCAGCAGCCACCACGCGGGAAACGCCGATGCCGTAGCAGCCCATTTGCAGGGTGACCGGCTTGCCGTTCTCGCCCAGCACTTCGCACTTCATCGCTTTGCTGTATTTGTTGCCCAGCTGGAACACGTGGCCGACTTCGATGCCGCGTTTAATTTCCAGCGTGCCTTTGCCGTCCGGGCTCGGATCGCCGGCCACAACGTTACGCAGGTCGGCAACGGTCGGAACAGGCAGGTCGCGCTCCCAGTTGACGCCGAAGTAGTGCTTGTCGTCGATGTTGGCGCCGATGCCGAAGTCGCTCATCAGCTCGACCGAACGGTCGATGATGATCGGCAGGGGCAGGTTCAACGGGCCCAGAGAGCCGGCACCGGCGCCGATGGCGTCACGCAGTTCTGCTTCGGACGCCATGACCAGCGGGCTGGCGACGCCTGGCTGGTTGGCCGCCTTGATTTCGTTCAGCTCGTGGTCGCCACGAATGATCAGCGCAATCAGCTTGCCTGCTTCTTCAGCGTGAACCACAAGGGTTTTGATGGTTTTTTCGATCGGCAGGTTGAAGCCTTCAACCAGCTGCGCGATGGTCTTGGCATTCGGCGTGTCGACCAGGCGCAGTTCCTCGGCCGGAGCGGCGCGAGAAGTTTCGCGGGGCACGGCTTCGGCTTTTTCGATATTGGCGGCGTAGTCGGAACCGTTGCTGAAGACGATGTCGTCTTCGCCGGATTCGGCCAGCACGTGAAATTCGTGGGAGCCGGCGCCACCGATCGAGCCGTTGTCGGCTTCAACCGGGCGGAAATTCAGGCCCAGACGCGTAAAGATGTTGCAGTACGCCTGGTGCATGCGGTCGTAGGTGATCTGCAACGAAGCCTGGTCTGCGTGGAACGAGTAGGCGTCCTTCATGATGAATTCACGGCCGCGCATCAAACCGAAGCGTGGGCGGATTTCGTCACGGAATTTGGTCTGGATCTGATACAGGTTGATCGGCAGCTGTTTATAGCTGCTCAACTCGTTGCGCATCAGGTCGGTGATGACTTCTTCGTGGGTCGGGCCGGCGCAGAAGTCGCGACCGTGACGATCCTTGAAGCGCAGCAACTCAGGACCGTACTCTTCCCAGCGACCGGATTCCTGCCACAGCTCCGCCGGCTGGGTACTCGGCATCAGCACTTCGAGAGAACCCGCAGCGTTCATTTCTTCGCGAACGATGGCTTCGACCTTGCGCATAACCCGCAAGCCCATCGGCAGCCAGGTGTACAGGCCCGAGGCGAGCTTGCGGATCATGCCGGCACGCAGCATCAACTGATGGCTGATGACAACCGCGTCGGAAGGCGTTTCTTTCTGTGTGGCGAGCAAAAATTGACTGGTGCGCATGGTTGGCCGTTGTCGGTTGCTGATGACGAGAAATGACGGAGCATTGTACGGGCGAGATCTGCTGGCGTACAGGCGCGCGGTCGACGGTGTGGCGACAGGGCGGGAATCTCCGCGCCCTTCGAATTCTTACTGGTTCAAGCGCCTACGATTCTTCCGCAACCTGAGTTGGCGTTGCTTCAGGCTTGGGCGTCAGGCGTTCGCGGCGGTTCTCCTGGAACCAGTGCAATGCGATCAGCACCAGCGTCGGAACCCCCAGCAGCGCAGTGATCAGGAAGAAATCGTGGTAACCGTATTTTTCTACCATGACCCCTGAATAGCCGCCGATCAGACGTGGCAGCAGGAGCATGATCGAGCTGAGCAGGGCGTATTGAGTCGCGGAGAACTTGAGGTTGGTCAGACTCGACAGGTACGCGACGAAGGCCGAAGTCGCCAGTCCGGAACTGAAGTTGTCGAGCGAGATGGTGCCGATCAGCATGTTCAGGTTGGCGCCCATGTCGGCGAGCATCAGGAACAGCAAGTTGGTGCCGGCCGACGTGATACCGCCGATGAACAGGATCGGCAGAATACCGAAACGCACGATCAGCAGGCCGCCCATGCCGGCGCCCACCAGGGTCATGATCAGGCCGAAGATTTTGCTGACACTGGCAATCTGATCCTTGGTGAAACCCTGGTCGATGTAGAAAACGTTGGCCATCACGCCCATGACCGTGTCCGACATCCGATAGGTAGCGATCAGCCCGAGCAGCAGCAGCGCTTGCCAGCGATAACGCAGAATGAAGTCATTGATCGGTGTGAGTACCGGCGCCAGGCCGCGGCGGCCGACCGCGGACAGGCACACGGCAGTCAGCGTGATGTAGAGAATCGCCCGCAGGAAGGCGCGGTCTTCGAGCAGCAGGTCCAGCAGGCTCATGTCTCCGAACAGCACGCTGGCGAAGTCGGTGTTGTAGAGCTGGGTAAACATGGCCGGTACGGAAACCAGCAATACGATCAAGACGAACACCGAGGCCAGTTGATGAACAAAGCTGTAGCGTCCGGCTTGCAGCTGCGTGCGTAGCGGCACCGGTGGTTCGCGCATGAAAAAAGAGGTCAGCAGCGCTGGAATCATTAACGCGCCGAAGAGGATATAGGTGCCGGCCCATGCCGAGTGCTTATAGTTGAAACCCGTGGACCCAAAGCCTTCGGCGAAGAACAGCGCGCCGGCTGTGGCCAGCAGTGCGGCGATTCGGTAGCCGGACATATAGCTGGCGGCGAGTGCGGCTTGGCGGCTGTCGTCGGCGATTTCCAGGCGATAGGCATCAACTGCAATGTCTTGGGTTGCCGAAGCGAAGGCGACGACCACCGCGATAGCGATCAGCCAGGAAAGATGTTTTTGCGGGTCGCAGAAACCCATCCCGACCAGGCCGAGGATCACCAGTGCCTGCGAAAGCACCAGCCAGGAACGTCGACGGCCGAGCTTGCCGAGCAAGGGCAGGCGCCATTGGTCAAGCAGTGGCGACCAGACCCATTTAAAGGCGTAGGCCAGACCGATCAGGCTCGCGTAGCCAATGGTTTCGCGAGCCACACCGGCTTCACGCAGCCAGACCGAAAGTGTCGAGAACACCAGCATGTAGGGCAGGCCGGCAGCGAAACCGAGCAACAACAGCACAAGAGTCGAAGGGCTGGCATAGGCGGCGAGCGCGGCGCGCCAGGTTTTACGGGGCATGGGCTGAAGTCTGCCTCAAGGTTGCGGAAACAAAGCGCGCACTCTAACCGCTGTGCTCTACCGGGCGCCAGCCATGACGCTGAATATCAACACGATTATTCAGGATACTGACCCCTTCGGAGCGCAATCTCGCCCGTTGTTCATCGCCTGAAGGGCTGCCCAGTGGCAGGCTGATCCGACCGCCGGCCCCCAGTACCCGGTGCCATGGCAGCTTGCTGTCGTCGGGAAGCTGACTGAGTGTGCGGCCGACCCAGCGAGCGGCGCGGCCCAATCCGGCAAGCTCGGCGAGTTGGCCATAACTCACGACTTTGCCCTCGGGGACCTGGGCCAAAGTGAGGTATAGCGCCGCGCGTCGGATTTGCGCGGCGCTTTCGTTTTCAGCGGTGGGGTCTTTCACGGGCTGGACCTTGGATTGTTCGCATTACCGTTTGTAGAGTAATCCCCAAATACGGGGATGAGAAAGGAACTCAATAGAATTAGTTGAGTCAGTGCATGCTAGGGTCTTATTCCTCCGGATAATTCCGACTTTTTTTCGCAATCTTGAGCCTGTATTTGCTTATGGTGTCCAGAACTTTGCTGTGCCTCGCTGTCCTCAGCGCTTCCACTCCTTTGCTCGCTGATACCGTCTGGTTGAAAAACGGTGACAAGTTGAGCGGCAAGATCACCTTGTTTGACGGCGGCAAACTCCTGATCCAGACGGAATACGCTGGCGCCGTGCCGATCGACTGGAAGCAGGTCAAAACGCTGGAGAGTGATCAGGAGTTGCTGGTCAAGCAGGATGCCTACACGGGCGAGAAGGCCAAGTCGCTGCAAGCGGCAGACGATGGCAAGGTGACGCTGGAAAATGGCGAAGCACCGAAGACCGTCGAGTTGGCCAGTATCCAGCAGATCCTCAAGCCCAAGCCGGTGGTCGAAGACCTGGTGTGGAAGGGCAATGTCGACATGGCGCTGGATTATCAGCGAGCCGAAAAAGACACCGACGATTACGACATCGACTTCAAGACTTCTGCGCGTCATGGCAAATGGCGGCACACCGCAGAAGGTGAGTACAACCGCGAGTTCCAGGATGACGTGGTGACCACTGATAACTGGCGCGGCGAATATTCGCTCGACCGTTTCCTGACCGAAAAATGGTTCTGGCAAGGTCGCGCCGTCTATAAACGCGACAAAGTCGAAGACCTGGCCCGCCAGCGTACCGTCGGTACCGGTCCGGGTTACCAGTTCTGGGATGACGAGTTGGGCGCATTTTCCTTGGGCTCGCTGCTCAACCGCACGGATTACGAGTACGCGGACGGCGGCAAAGAGAACTTCTATTCCCTGGCTATGAAGTGGGACTACAACCGTTACCTGATTGGCAAGCAGGTTGAGTTCTTCACCAACGGCGAGGTGGGCAAGCCGCTGTCGGGCGTTGCGGATTACGCGCTGGATGCCGAGGTCGGCTTGCGCTACAAGGTCACCGAGTGGGCATCGCTTAACCTGAAGGCCGAGCGAGACGTCATCAGCGGCACCAATGATGCCGATCTTGAGAAGACCCGTTACACCGCAGGGTTTGGTGTGGCCTGGTAAGCAGGTAAGGCTTTAAAC
>JALYPE010000870.1 GCA_030856525.1 Pseudomonadota bacterium
GGCCTGTCTCTGCTGGCGGGCCTGCTGATCCTGGGCCGCATCGCCGGGTCCTTCGAGCTGACCGACATTCTCCAGCGCCGCGAGGCGATCCAGGCCTCGCCGCTCTACCTGCCCGCGCTCCTCCTGATCCTCGGGGGCTGCTTCACGAAGTCGGCGCAGTTCCCCTTCCACTTCTGGCTGCCCCACGCGATGGCAGCGCCGACACCGGTGTCGGCGTATCTGCATTCGGCGACCATGGTCAAGGCCGGGGTTTTTCTGCTTGCACGCTTGTGGCCGTCGCTGTCGGGCAGCGAAGAATGGTTCTACATCGTTAGCGGCGCCGGTGCCTGCACGCTGTTGCTCGGCGCGTACTGCGCGATGTTCCAGAATGACCTCAAAGGGCTGCTGGCCTATTCCACGATCAGCCACCTCGGCTTGATCACCTTGTTGCTCGGGCTGAACAGCCCCTTGGCCGCCGTGGCTGCGGTGTTCCATATTCTCAATCACGCCACCTTCAAGGCTTCGCTGTTCATGGCCGCGGGCATCATCGACCACGAAAGCGGCACCCGCGACATTCGCAAACTTAGCGGGCTGATCAAACTGATCCCGTTCACCGCGACCCTGGCCATGGTTGCCAGCGCCTCGATGGCCGGCGTGCCGTTGCTGAACGGCTTTCTCTCCAAGGAGATGTTTTTCGCGGAAACCGTGTTCATCAATGCGACCGCCTGGATCGAGCTGACACTGCCGATCGTCGCGACCATCGCGGGGGTCTTCAGCGTCGCCTACTCGCTGCGGTTTACCGTCGACGTGTTCTTCGGCCCCACGGCCACCAACCTGCCGCACACCCCGCATGAACCACCACGCTGGATGCGTGCGCCGGTCGAGTTGCTGGTGTTCGCCTGCCTCATCGTGGGAATTTTCCCGGCACAAGTGGTCGGCCCGCTGCTGTCCGCCGCTGCCCTGCCGGTCGTAGGCGGCACGTTGCCGGAATACAGCCTGGCTATCTGGCACGGCTGGAACGCGCCAATGATCATGAGCCTGGTCGCCATGTCCGGCGGCATCTTGCTCTACCTGTTGCTACGTAAACAGCTCAAGCGCGGGCGTTTCAAGTACCCGCCGGTGGTGGGCCACTTCAATGGCAAGCGCATGTTCGAGCGTAGCCAGGTGGTCATGATGCGCCTGGCCCGACGTTTTGAACGGCGGATGAGCACCAAGCGCCTGCAACCCCAATTGTTTCTCGTGGTGGTCGCGGCCGTACTGGCCGGGTTGATCCCGATGCTGCACAGCCAGTTGAGTTGGGGCGATCGGCCTAAAATCCCGGGCTCGATCGTATTCGTGACTCTCTGGGTGCTGGCAATTGCCTGCGCACTCGGTGCGGCGTGGCAAGCTAAATATCACCGGCTCGCAGCCCTGACCATGGTCAGCGTCTGCGGCTTGATGACCTGTATTACCTTCGTCTGGTTCTCGGCACCCGACCTGGCGCTGACGCAACTGGTGGTCGAAGTGGTGACCACCGTGCTGATCCTGCTCGGCTTGCGCTGGTTGCCGCGCCGGATCGAAGAGGTCACGCCGCTGCCGAGCACCTTGCGCAAGGCGCGCATCCGTCGTCTGCGCGACCTGTTGCTGTCGATTGCAGTCGGTGCCGGCATGGCGTTGCTGTCGTACGCGATGCTGACCCGCCAGACGCCCAACGATATTTCCTCGTTTTACCTCAGCCGCGCCTTGCCCGAAGGCGGCGGCAGCAACGTGGTCAACGTGATGCTGGTGGATTTCCGTGGCTTCGACACCCTCGGCGAAATCACCGTGCTGGCGGCCGTCGCCCTGACCATCTTCGCCCTGCTGCGACGCTTTCGCCCGCCCAAAGAAAGCCTGCAACTGCCGACCCAACAGCGCTTGCTGGCGCCCGACGTGGCGACCGATCTGGTCAACCCGCGTTCGGCCAGCGACACCGCGCTGGGCTTCATGATGGTGCCGGCGGTGCTGGTGCGTCTGCTGTTGCCCATTGCGTTCGTGGTGTCCGCCTACCTGTTCATGCGCGGCCACAATCAGCCGGGCGGCGGTTTCGTTGCGGGGCTGGTGATGTCGGTGGCCTTCATCCTGCAATACATGGTCGCCGGCACTCAGTGGGTCGAAGCACAAATGAATTTGCGTCCGTTGCGCTGGATGGGCACCGGTTTGCTGTCCGCAACGGCCACCGGGCTCGGCGCGATGGCCGTGGGTTACCCGTTGCTGACCACGCACACCTGGCACCTGAGCGTGCCGCTGCTTGGCGAAATCCACATCGCCAGCGCGCTGTTCTTCGACGTCGGCGTGTACTCGGTGGTCGTCGGTTCGACGCTGCTGATTCTGACTGCCATCGCCCACCAATCGGTCCGGGGCCACAAAAATGCGACGTTGCCTAAATCGGTCGCCACCAAAGGAGCCGTCTGATGGAAGAAGTCATCGCAATCGCCATCGGCGTTCTGGCCGCGTCCGGCGTCTGGCTGATCCTGCGCCCGCGGACGTTTCAGGTGGTCATGGGCCTGTGCCTGCTGTCCTACGGCGTCAACCTGTTCATCTTCAGCATGGGCAGCCTGTTCATCGGCAAGGAGCCCATCATCAAGGACGGCGTGCCGCAAGACCTTCTGCATTACACCGACCCCCTGCCCCAGGCGTTGGTACTGACGGCTATTGTCATCAGCTTCGCCATGACGGCGTTGTTTCTTGTTGTACTGCTGGCCTCGCGGGGCCTGACGGGTACCGACCATGTGGATGGCCGGGAGCCTAAAGAATGAATGCAATGGCACACCTGATCGCGGCTCCCATTCTGCTGCCGCTGCTGACGGCCGCCGTGATGTTGCTGCTGGGCGAGAAACACCGTCCACTGAAGGCTCGAATCAATCTGCTCTCCAGCCTGGTCGGGCTGGGCATCTCAGCGCTGTTGCTGCAATGGACGCAATCTACCGGCCTGCCCGGCTCGATCGGCGTCTACCTGCCAGGCAACTGGCAAGTGCCTTTCGGGATTGTGCTGGTGGTGGATCAATTATCAGCGCTGATGCTGGTGCTGACCGGCATCATCGGTGTCTGCGCCCTGCTGTTTGCGATGGCCCGCTGGGACGGCGCAGGTTCGAGTTTCCACGCGCTGTTTCAGATTCAGTTGATGGGCTTGTATGGCGCCTTTCTGACCGCCGACCTGTTCAACCTGTTCGTGTTCTTCGAAGTGCTGCTCGCCGCGTCCTACGGCCTGATGCTGCACGGTTCGGGCCGTGCGCGGGTGTCGTCCGGTTTGCATTACATCTCGATCAACCTGCTGGCCTCGTCGTTGTTCCTGATCGGCGCGGCACTGATCTACGGCGTCACCGGGACGCTGAACATGGCCGATCTGGCGCTAAAAATCCCGTTGGTGCCGGAAGCCGATCGCGGCTTGCTGCACGCCGGCGCGGGGATTCTGGCCGTGGCATTTCTGGCCAAGGCCGGGATGTGGCCGCTGAATTTCTGGCTCGCACCCGCCTACTCTTCGGCCAGCGCGCCGGTCGCGGCGATATTCGCGATCATGACCAAAGTCGGCATCTACACCTTGCTGCGCTTGTGGACACTGCTGTTTTCCGGGCAGGCCGGTGCGTCGGCGTATTTTGGTGGCGACTGGCTGATTTACGGCGGCATGGCAACCATCGTTTGCGCGGCCGTGGCGATTCTTGCCGCGCAGCGTCTGGAGCGCATGGCCAGTTTGAGCATCCTGGTGTCAGCGGGGATTCTGCTATCGGCCATCGGTTTCGCCCAGCCGAACCTGATCGGCGCGGCGCTGTTTTATCTGGTCAGTTCGACCCTGGCGTTGAGTGCGCTGTTCCTGCTGGCCGAGCTGATCGAGCGTTCACGTTCGGCCAACGAAATGCCGCTGTACGACGACGGCGACCTGATCGCGCGGCCCATGGAATCCTTGCAACCGCCCAAGGGGATCAACCTCGATGACGAGCAAAAAGCCGTGGTCGGTCAAGTGATCCCGTGGACCATGGCCTTTCTCGGTTTGAGTTTCATTGCCTGCGCGCTGCTGATCATCGGCATGCCACCGTTGTCCGGATTTATTGGCAAGGTCGGCCTGCTGAGCGCTCTGCTCAACCCGATGGGCCTGGGCGTTGGCGCAGACGAGCCGGTGTCGAATGCGGCGTGGGGTTTGCTGGCGTTGTTGATCCTGTCCGGGCTGGCGTCGCTGATCGCGTTTTCGCGAGTCGGCATTCAGCGGTTCTGGACGCCGGAAGAACGGCCGTCGCCAGCGCTTCGACTGTTTGAATGTCTGCCGATCATCGCACTGCTGGGTTTGAGCGTTGCGCTGACCTTCAAGGCCGAACCGCTGCTGCGTTACACCCAGTCTGCCGCGCAAGCCTTGAACAACCCGCAGCAATACGTGATCGCGGTCATGGGCACGCGCGCCGTGCCCAGTCCCGAAGCCAGAGCGGCGTTGGTGGAGGAGCTGCCATGAAGCGTCTGTTTCCCGCGCCGTGGCTGTCGTTGGCGCTGTGGCTGCTGTGGTTGCTGCTGAACCTGTCGCTAAGCCCCGGCCATCTGCTGCTGGGCGCCGTGCTGGGGTTGTGCGCGCCGGTGATGATGCGCAAGTTGCGGCCACTGCCCACACGCATCCGTCGACCCGACGTGATTGTGCGGCTGTTTTTTCTGGTGCTTTGCGATGTGGTGAAATCCAACCTCGCCGTGGCCTGGGGCGTACTCAATGCCCCTCGCCGGCCGCCGCGCTCGGCATTCATCAAAGTGCCGCTGGACCTGCACGATGCCAACGGCTTGGCAGCACTGGCGATGATCTGCACGGTGGTGCCCGGTACGGTCTGGTCGGAACTGGCGCTGGATCGCAGCATCCTGTTGCTGCACGTGTTCGATCTGGAGGATGAAGCGCTGTTCATCCGGCACTTCAAGGACACCTACGAGCGCCCATTGATGGAGATCTTCGAATGAGCACGCTGCTATCGAATGCGATCCTGCTGAGCCTGTTTATCTTTTCGCTGGCAATGGTGTTGACCCTGGCGCGCCTGTTCAAAGGGCCGTCGGCGCAGGATCGGGTGCTGGCGCTCGATTATCTGTACATCGTCGCGATGCTGATGATGCTGACGCTGGGTATCCGTTATGCCAGTGATACGTACTTTGAAGCGGCGCTGCTGATCGCGCTGTTCGGCTTTGTGGGCTCGTTTGCCCTGGCGAAATTCCTGCTGCGTGGCGAGGTGATCGAGTGAACCCTGAACTGTCTATGTGGGTAGAAGTGTCGGTGGCGATCCTGCTGGTGCTCAGCAGCCTGTTCGCGCTGTTGGGTGCTGTCGGTCTTTTAAGAATGAAGGATTTTTTTCAACGCATGCATCCACCCGCGCTGGCCTCAACGCTGGGCGCGTGGTGTGTGGCGCTGGCGTCGATCATCTACTTTTCCGCGCTGAAATCTGCACCTGTCCTGCATGCCTGGCTGATTCCGATTCTGCTGGCGATTACCGTTCCGGTGACCACCCTGTTGCTGGCGCGGGCGGCGCTGTTTCGCAAGCGCATGGCCGGGGATGATGTGCCGGCAGAAGTGAGCAGTCGGCACACGGAAGGTCGGAGTTAGGTTCGCCGGACGTGGGCTACACCCAGGCAACAGCCAGCAAACCGGTACCCAGCACGACGCACAACGGAGAGTAGATCCAGGTATCCAGCCGGGCGAATCGAGAGCCCTTCACCTGTTTGAAAAAGCCCACCAGGTTCGAGTCGCCAATCGCGCGGGCGAACATCAACAGGGCCACTGCGCTGATCACCCATTGCAGCGATGAATGCGTCACCAACGGCACCCACCAGCCAACCCGCAGACACACCAGCATGGCGATCGACAATAGTGCGAATGCCACCAACAGCGTCATCCATCCCGAGGGCTGGAACGCGGGCCGCGCGTGGCTGCTGCCCTCTGCCGGTACCTGCGGCACCGCGGAAATGGCCGCCCACCGACCGCCCAGCGCCCAGTACACATGGATCAGGCTGATCGCCGCGAAAATCGACACCAGCCACTGAGCCAACAGAAACGTCATGGTCGAAGATCCTGAAAAAGGATTTGAACAATCATCCTAGTCGGCATTTTTCGAAGTGCACGTGGGCAGGTGCAACTTTGAAAGCATCGCGAGCAAACGTTGCTTCCTCAGGTGCCTAGCACACCTGCCCCAGCAGTTATTTGAGCCCGGCCGACACCTTGTCCGCCACATCCTTCGGCACCCAGGCTTGCCACACATCCGGATGAGCCTTCATGAACGCTTCCGCGGCCTGACGCGGCGGCGTGTGTTTTTCGCTCATTTGCGCCAATGCTTTGTTCAGAGGATCGATGGGGAAATCGACCTTGCTGAAAAACTCGGCGATCTGCGGATACTCTTTCTGAAAGGGCGTGGACACGCCAATGGACAGTTTAGAGGCCAGTGATCGGGTCGGTTTCGGATTGGGGTTGTCAGCGTCGGTCAAGGTCTTCCAGGCCTCGGCATCGAACGGCGGCTCCTCCAGTTGAATCAGCTTGAAGCGGCCAAGCAATGGGGTCGGCGACCAGTAGTAAAACAATATCGGCTTGCCACGGCGGATCGATGAACTGATCTCCGCATCCAGCGCGGCGCCGGAGCCGCTGCGGAAGTTCACGTAGCTGTCGTCCAGACCATAGGCTTTTAGTTTCTGCTTGTTGACGACTTCGGAAGTCCAGCCGATCGGACTATTGAGGAAGCGGCCTTTGCCCGGTGTTTCCGGGTCACTGAAGACGTCTTTGTAACGGGGCAGATCGGTAACGCTGCGCAAGTCGGGCGCCAACGGTTTGATGCCTCTGGCCGGATCGCCCTTGATGACATATTCCGGAACCCACCAGCCCTCGGTCGCGCCTTTGACGGTGTCGCCCAGACCAACGACCTTGCCTTCCGCTTCGGCCTTGACCCAGACCGGGCTGCGGCCAGCCCATTCTTCTCCGATGACCTGAATATCATTATTGGCCAGCGCGGTTTCCAGGGTGATGGTGGTTCCCGGCAGCGTATCGGTCGGCAGACCGTAGCCTTTCTCGACAATGATGCGCAGTATATCGGTGATCAGGCTGCCGCTCTCCCAGTTCAAATCGGCGAAGTGGATCGGCGCCTGAGCGGCGAAAACCGGGGTGGGCGACACCAGCAAACCGAAAGTGGCCAACGTAGCGGCCAACAGCCGTCGAAATCCGTTCATGCTTTGCACCTCGTGCTGTTCACAGCAATAGCAGGATGGCCTGACGAAGACCGCAAGCCTCTGAATACTCAGTCAACTGACTGTAGTAGAGGTTCCTGCTTGTGAGGGGGCGGATTATTTTCCGCAGGTTTCCTGCAGTCGCGCCAGTTCTCTGCGAACCATGCTGGCGTATTCCGCCGGCTGCAGCGTGTAAATCTGCGAGGCGACCCACCCAAGCCATGCGCCCTGCAGCACTAACTTCTGACTGAACAGACGCTGGGCTTCCGCTTGAGCGCTATCCAGGTTTTGCAGATGAAAATCGGCGCGAGTCAGGGGCATTACTCGCTGGCCTTGAAGGTGATGAGCTCGCCTTTACGCCACTTCGCAGCCTTGGTTGTCACCGCTTTGAGTGTCTTGGTCAGGCCTTCGTGCAATTGTTGGTGAGCAGCGAACACCATCACCACGCTGTGGCCCTCCTTGAATATCACCGCCTCGCCTTCGGCCGTGGTGACAAAGGCATAGTCGCCCAGCCCGTACACGGTCATTTTGATTTCGCGGAAGCGGATTTCCAGTTTGCCGCCTTCGCGACTTGGCAAAACGGCGGCGCTGAAATGATCGCCAACCTTGAGTTTCAGGCCGGGCTTGTCGTCCACCACCAAGGCAGACTCAGTGTCGAGTTCGGCAATGTAAATGCCTTCGGCGTTTTGTTCGGTGACGTAAACAAAACGTGACTGGAATTGTTTAACCAGCTTCGCTCGCAAATCACCCAGCACGAACAAAGCATGCATATCGAGATTACTTACTGCCAAGGAAACATCCCCACATCTGAAAATGATGCCGCACGCAGAAGAACGCACAGCAGAAAAAAGCGGCAATGCCGATGGTGTCGCCGAATGACCCGGTTGGCATCCCGAGATGAGCTGAGCGCTCATTCGTCGCGAAGTGCGTGAAGACTAATGGAAAGTCTTGCACGTCGTCTCGCCAGGCCTTCGCCAAAAGCTGAAGGAAAAAGCCCTGTTGAATGCCAGAAAAAAACGGATTACCAATCTTAGGGAAAAGACGCTTCGAAAAAGGCATTTTTCTTACATATCGGCGGCAAAAAATTGCTTTAGATGTGATCAATCGCCCACCAGTAAGGGTGATTCTAGAGCAGCGATGCTCCCGCAGACTACTCAAAACTACGTACACACGTCGGCAAAACACCGAAAAGGACTTCATATGAGCACCCTGACCCACTACGTTCCACCCCATGCGTCACCCTTGCGCAACGCTTCGTTAATGCATTCAGCGTTGTTCTGCGATGCAGTCGGGCCTGAGGAACAGCAGACCTTTCCGCGTTTTCAGGTGATATTGGCCGGCAATGCGTTCTTCCATATCAAGGAAATTTCCACAGGCCATGTAAGAGGATTCCGCAGCAACCACAACGAAGCGTGCGCCCTCGCCCGGGCACTTGAGTGGCGCATGAATAGCTCAGACACCTCGTTTCAATGACGCTTCGTCACGCCGATGACTTAACTCAGCCCACGGCAGGCAACTACTGCCATACTGCGCAACCAATGGAATCCGCTCCCGGGCCGGGCGGCTTTCAACACAACAGACAATTTCCAAGGGAAGGCTGCTAAGTGACGGAATTTGATATCGGTGAATTTTTTATCCGGGGCGAAGCCAGAGAAGTCGATGGCGAATTCCAGGCAGTCATTGTAATGCGCGCCAAACCACCACTGACGGCTGTGACTTATCATCAAGTCGAGAAAGACCGCTGGTTCAAGACGTCGGAAGGTGCGGCCGTTGCTGCAGCGGAGTCGGCACAAGAGCTCAAGGCTGCCGTCGATGCGGGCGCATTGAAAGCCTGAAGAGGTGGTGTCTGTTCGAAGCTGGCCGATTGGCTGGCACCCGGAAAGCAAAAAAAGGCGTGTCAACCGCAAGGTTACACGCCTTTTTTTCAACAGAAATTTCAGATCAATTTGCGCTTGACTGCTTCATCCAGCGTGCTCTGGGTAAGGTGTTTAAGTAGACCGTCTCCGCGTTCATTGAACGGTAGCCCAACGATCAACAAAATCTGCAACCAGGTGCGAGTGCTTTCCTGCTTGACGATTTTGCCGAGCAACTTGCCGTCCTGATCCTTGAACACCGTTTCCAGCGTAAAAGTGTTGCTGTACGTCGTTGGAATCACGAAGAGTGTAAAACCGGTCAAAAACGCGCTGGCCATATTGCCCTGCTCGTTGTTGGTCAGGGTGCTTGTCACGTACAGATTCGATTCGACTTTGTCGGTGGTGACGTTTTTGAACTGGCCGGACTCCTTGAAGGTGTCGAGCATGCTCTTTTCCACCAGCGCCGCATTGCCGCCGCCACCTGCCAGTTCACCGTTGAACTGCTGTTGAGTGGTGACGTGCAGGTAGGCCGTCGGTTTGTCCTGTCGGGCCTGCGCCGGCGGCCACTGTTCGACCGCTGCCAACTCGTGTTTGGAATAGGAGATACAGCCCGTCAAGGTGCTGCTGACCAGCAACAATATCAACAAAAAGTACTTATTCATGGGCGGCCAGCTCCTTGGACGGTGTCTGCAGCTGAGGCGTGGCGTTGGCCAGCAATTGGGCGATCAGTTCGCGCAACTGAGTACCGCCCAGTCGTGGATTCAAGTAATCGGCGTTCCAAAGTCCGACATTCTTGTCGAGCTTGACCTGCTCGACCGACTTCGCCAGCTGTTTGCCGTGGCGGTCTTCGATGATCAGTTCGCCGGCCAGGTCGTACTTGTCGACATAGATAGGGCCATCGACCCAGATCCAGATGGTCAATGTCAGCAACGCACCGGGAATGTACGCCGGGTGCATGGTGCGTTTGCCAGCGAGCGACGTCAGGTTGAACTTGAGTACCACATCGTCTTCACCCGCCTTGGCCGGGAATACGACGACGCGCTTGAAATAGTCGCTCTTGTCGACATAGGTGCTGATCTGCTCGGTCAACTGCCGGCTGCCGTTGGCGCGTACAGCCTCGTCCAGCTTGGGTGCCGAGATCACCACATCGCGGATTTCGGCACTGCGATCTAGCGTCGATGACGCGGGCTGCAAAGGTTCGCCGATGGGGCCGAGCGGCGTGAACGACACACACCCGGCCAATGACAGGCCAAGCGCGATGGCCATCAGATACATAAGACGCTTCACTGCTAACATCCTTTTCATGCGGGATCGGAGATGCGTCGGCTCGAAAGAATTCGCGCAAGGAGAGGCCGAATCGGCGCTGCAAGGCTGGAAACCGGAAGGTGTATCGCCTACATCCATGTACGGACTTTTCGCATGGCGGCGCTATGACGCCAAAAACGCGACCGTATCGTAATCGCACGAATGACGTTAATCAATAGCCTATTGCCATCACTGGGCAGCATTCGCTGGAGCCGCTCAAACCTGTTCGAACTCTTGGCGCGCCATTCCCTCAGATGCAGGGACACCGCATTGATCGCGTAACTGATGCGATTGGAATTTCCTGAGGAGATGAGAATGGAACTGTCAACGATCACCCTGAAAACCTTGTTCGAACAGCTGGGACTGCCTTCGGAAGAAAATGAAATTGATGAGTTCATCGACGGACACCCGTTGCAATCCGAGGTCAAGTTGATTGATGCCGATTTCTGGTCCAACCCCCAGAGACAACTGCTTAAAGAATGGTTACGGGCAGATGGCGATGAAGCAATTGTGGTTGACGAACTGAACGTACGCTTGCACGACGGCAAATAACGCTCCGTCTAGGCGCTGGCTTGCAGAAGCTGGCTTGCCAGCGATGACGGCATCACATTCGCCACTGCTATCGCCAGCAAGCCGGCTCCTACGGATTTGTGTCGTACCAAAACATCTCATGCATCACATGCCCCTCGTAGGAGCGAAGCTTGCTCGCGAAAGACGTCCAGCCACCTAGCCCCTTCAGATAGAACGCGTCATCGTTGACGTTGTTCGTGCACAAGCTTCGCTCCCACACCGAAAGGCATCCGCGCATCAGCGTGGGTTTTCCGGTTTGTACCCTAACCGCAAACCGCCCCAATGCCGGCCCTTGACCATGATCGGTACGGACAGGTCGTGCATCAACTCACCAGTGTCCCGTGTGTAGGTCTGCAGCAGGACTGCCTGCTGGTGGCTGCCGCAACGGATGCCCGTGCGGTCGGCGAATTTTCGTTTGGTGCGGTTTTGCAAGGTATCAACCTGCACATCGCCGGTCAGCGGCAGGCTGAACACCTTGTTGTGCGTTGGCACATAACCCTGCTGTGTGCAGGCGATGGCGAACACCAGGCCTTCGTGGCGTGGCAGTAGCGGTTCCTGGATCGCCGGCAGAACCTGGTCAGTGTAGCGATCAAAACGCGTCTGGAATTTTGCCGGGCTGGTGTTGGGAATTGCCTGGTAATTGCGATCGAACAAGTCGTCGAGGCTGATCCGGCCTTCGTCGATATCGCATTCAAAGCGCCCGGCGATCAAATGAGCCCCTTCGAGGGCCAGGTCATAAATGCGCTGGTGGTAATCATCCAGACCGACTTCGGCGAGGCGCTCGCTGATGGTTTCGGCCTGGCCTTCCATCTGCACCGCCGCCTCCGCCAGGCGCCGGGTCTGTTGATCGCTGATCGCAAGGTCGCTGCGCATCTGCTCGATGGCGTGAAACAGGCTGTCGAGTTGTTCTCGATTGGTGTTGGCGCCCTCGGCGATTTCGCTGACCTGACGTTCAACTCCCGCCGCCAGACGGGCGATGTTTTGCAGATGCGAACCGGTGCGTTCGACCTGCTCGACACCGATGTCGAGGTCGCTGGACAGCTGGCGAATCTGCTCGACGACTTGTGCCGTGCGCCGTTGGATATCGGCGACCATCTCACCGACTTCACCTGTCGCAGTCGCCGTACGCGCGGCCAGTCCACGAACCTCATCGGCCACCACCGCAAAACCACGGCCGTGCTCCCCTGCCCTGGCAGCCTCGATGGCCGCGTTCAACGCAAGCAAATTGGTCTGGCTTGCGATGGACTGAATCACCAGCGTGACGCGCTGAATCTCGTCGCTGCGCACACTGAGCGCTTCAATCAGCTCGCGGCTGCTGTTGGCACGCTCGCTGAGCTGATGCATGCGCTTGATCGATTCGCTCAGCTCGGCGCTGCCGGCCGCGCTACTTTCATGCGCTTCGCTCGCCGCACTGAGTGCATCACGGCTGAGGGTCGAGGTAGCTTGTTCGGTGGCGATCATCACTTGCGCGTTACTGACAATTCGCGCGGCCGCACCGAGTTGCGATTGCAGCTTGTCGGCCAATTGCCGCACCGAGAAAGCGACACCGGCCGCTGACAGTGCGTTGTGACTGGTGGTGTAGGAAAGATCACGCGTCAGCTCGGCCATTTCGCTCGCGCCACCGCCGCACATTTCCTCGGGAGCTGCCCGCGCACGCAGTCGGGGTAGCCAGACAATCACGACCGCCAGTGGCAGCCCAACGTAAAGCGGCCAGTTACCCAGCGTGATGCCGCACAACAACAGCATCAGGGCGATGCTTTGCAGCGTGGGTGACATCCAGCGATTTTTCGCGGCAGGCAGTGGTGCAGGCACGGCCGTAGCCAGAGATCCGTCTCTCGTCATTTCGTCACCCCACGTCGTTTGTAATTGTTGTCTGAACATTAAACGCCACTACAACGCCATTATCTATGGTCCGTTAGTCGTGGGCCTTGCAGCAGATCAACAAAAACAGGCAGCACTTTTCTGCAGACGAAAAAAAGCATCGCGGGCAAGCCTTACTCCTTCAAGAGCAAGGCTTGCCCGCGATGCGGGGCGTTACGAAATCAGGCCTGACGCTGGTGCTTGTCGATCTGTTCGTGACGCTCTTGAGCTTCGATGCAGTACTTGGTGGTCGGGCTGATCAGCAGGCGCTTGAGGCCGATAGGCTCGCCGCTGTCGTCACACCAGCCAAAGGAATCTTCCTTGATACGGCCCAGGGC